>DAOUQS010000222.1 GCA_030625465.1 Amylibacter sp.
AAGGAACTGATCATGAAACGCTTATTACTTACGTTTACTATAACACTTCTTATTTTTCCTGCTTTTGCAGATGAATATTCCGAGAAATTGAAAATAGCCAATGAATACACGGCCCTTCAAAACGAAGGCAAGGGTATGGATTTGGATACAATGATAGAAAAAATGTGGGTGCCCATCGTTGAAGAGGCTGAAGCAAGAGGCAAAATAATCTCGGATGAACAGAAAGATGAATTGCGCACTGTTTATTATGACACATTTTCCGAACCATTGACGCAAATCATGGAAAACTCGGGGATGATTATGGCCGAAAACCTTACACTGGTTGAAATCACCGCATTACGCGATTTTTATAAAACTGAAGTAGGCCGCAGCATACTGCGCAAAATGCCCGGGATTCAGGAAAAAGAAAAAGCACACAATGCAGAAATTATTAAAGAAAAAATGCCCGATGTATTCCCGGTACTCCGAAGAGTATTCCAATAGAAAGCACCCAATCCCATGTCCCTAGACAAAGTTCTTGCCCATATTGATGCCGACCAAGACGCCGCCCTTGCCCGCCTGATTGATCTGTTACGCATTGAAAGTATCTCGACCGATCCGGCTTATGCGGATGCCTGCGATAAGGCGGCTGACTGGTTGGTCGATGATCTGAAATCCATCGGGTTTGATGCCACAAAACGCCCCACCACAGGGCATCCGATGGTGATGGCGCATGGCAGCCAGCAAAGCGGCACCCATGTGTTGTTCTACGGCCATTACGATGTGCAACCGGTTGACCCGCTGGACCTGTGGGACAACCCGCCGTTTGATCCCCAGATCGAAGATACGCCCAAGGGTAAAGTCCTGCGCGGTCGCGGATCATCCGACGACAAGGGCCAGTTGATGACCTTTGTTGAAGCGTGCCGTGCGTGGAAAGAAGTGACGGGTGGCCTGCCCACAAAAATCTCGATCTTCTTTGAAGGCGAAGAGGAAAGCGGCTCACCTTCGTTAGTGCCGTATATGGAAGCCAATAAAGATGAGTTGCGCGCCGATGTGGCACTGATCTGTGACACTGGCATGGTGGAACGCGACACGCCTTCGATCGTGACCATGTTGCGCGGGCTGGTTGGTGAACAGATCACCATCACAGGGCCATCAAAGGATTTGCATTCAGGCATGTACGGTGGCCCTTCGATCAACCCCATTCGGGTGCTGACCAAGGCGTTGGCCGCATTGCATGATGATACCGGCACTGTGACCCTGGACGGGTTTTATGACGGCGTGCCGGAATTACCTGCAAATGTCGCCGCACAGTGGAAATCACTGGCATTTAATCCCGAAAACTTCCTGAAAGAGGTGGGCCTGTCTGTGCCTGCCGGTGAGGCTGATCGTAGTGTGCTGGAACAAATCTGGTCACGTCCCACAGCCGAAGTTAACGGTATCTGGGGCGGCTACATCGGTGAGGGTTTTAAGACCGTTCTACCATCACAAGCACACGCCAAAATAAGTTTCCGCCTTGTCGGCCAACAAGATCCGGTGAAAATACGCGCCGCATTCCGCGCCCATATAGAAAGCTTCCTGCCTGCGGATTGTTCTGTTCAGTTTCATGAACACGGCGGTTCTGCGGCATCCAACATGGCGATAGATCATCCCGCATTTGAAGCGTCCCGCAATGCCCTGTCGGATGAATGGGCCAATGAGGGCGTTTTTGTGGGTTGTGGCGGCTCGATCCCGATCGCGGGCCACTTTCAGGATGTGGTCGGCATTGAAACCCTGCTGATCGGTTTCGCGCAGGATGACGATAGCATCCATTCACCGAACGAGAAATACGATATTCGCAGTTTCCACAAAGGCGTGCGCAGCTGGGCGCGGATATTGGCGGCTTTGGCGTAAATATGCGCGCACTCTTGAAATCGGCGAAATCATGCCTATCTAAAGATCAGCCATAGGGGTGGCGGACCCGTCCATTTTGTTCAAGAGACCTTTGGCAGTGATTGGTAAAGTTGATTGCGTGTGATGTAACCAGTACAGGGTCTGCATACTCACTTTATGGCGCGCACCTACGGCCTCTGCGCCTTTTACCGGCAGTATCTGACGTTTTCAGCCCGCCCTTGATTACTTGTGTCATTGGATGATCGGCGGCGTTGCCTGCCTCATATTCCGCAAGCAATTCGTGCAGGTGGGCATTCATGTCCCCTTCGGGCGCACCCAACGCCCAATCCAGAAAAATCATCCGGCAGTCTTCAATAGTTACATTCTCGATGCGGTAGGATTCATAGATCATACCGCGTGGATCAATATCCAGATTTCCCTTATATACCGCCACGTTATTTCCCCGCTTCAGACATCTGACAAGTACTTCAGAATGATGGTTTGCGCATCCGTTGTTTTCGACTGTAATGCCGCTTCCAGCGACACTTGATCTTCAAAACCGGTCGCGGTCAGGATATGTGTAAGACCCGCCTTGCCGAGTGTCTGAATATCAAACGCGCCGGAAACTAGCAAGCGGCTGGTATGCTGTATCTGGCTTAGCAAGTGGTGGGTTTCAATCAGATGTGCGGTGTCCTTTATGCTTAACAGGCCGTGTTCCGCGGCAAGCCTTAACTGGCTTTTTGGGTCACTTTCCAATATGTTACCGATCAAGGCACAGGCCTGCGCCAACAGTTCAATATCCAGCAAGCCGCCTGGAATTTCTTTCACATCCCATACCGTATTGTTCTTTGATTTCGATTGCGCCAGACGTATGCGCATTTTGGCAACCTCTTGGAAAACCTGTTCCTGCGCGTGCTTGGAACAAATAATACCCGTGCGTATTTCATCGACTTGGGAAACCACATCAGGGGCACCCGCCACAACACAGGCGCGCGACAAGGCAAGATGTTCCCAAACCCATGCTTTGTTTTTCTGATAATCCTCAAAACCCGCCACACTGGTTGCCACGGGCCCCGAACGGCCGGATGGGCGCAGGCGCATATCGACATCATATAACTTGCCCTCGGCCGTGGGTGAGGACAGGGCCGTGACCAGGGATTGTGTCAGGCGCGCATAGTATTGCACGGTTGCAAGTGGCCGTTTGCCGTTGGAACCGTCCTGCCCTGCAGGATCATAAATCACGATCAGATCCAGATCAGATGTGGCGGTCATTTCCTTGGAACCAAGCTTGCCCATTGCAAGTATAGCCAGACCACTGCCGTCGATATCCCCGTGTTTGCGGGCAAATTCCTGCTGCACTTTTGGCAGCAACCCGATCAGACAGGCCTGCGCCAGTTCTGAATATGCCAAGGACGCCTCGAACGCATCGGCAATATTGCGCAGTTGTAAAACACCCACCCTGAAGTGATGCTCTTTTTGCCAACGCCGCGTCATATTAAGCTGGTCTTCATAGCCGTCAGCGTCGGCAAGGATGCTTTGCAATTCTTTTACAAGTGTCAACTTGTCAGGCAGCGGTTCAAAAAACGCACCAGACAGAACCGCATCCAGCACAGCGGCATTGCGTGAAAGATAGGTCGCAAGTGACGGTGCTGTGACGACAATGTCCAGCACAAGATCCAGAATTTTCGGATTGGCATCAAACAAAGAAAACACCTGAACGCCCGATGGTAACCCGCGCAGAAAGGTTTCAAAAATGGCCAGCGCCT
>DAOUQS010000104.1 GCA_030625465.1 Amylibacter sp.
CAAAGCCCAAACAAACGCCCATTTTCATATTGGGGATGTCCCGGTCGGGCACGACTTTGGTTGAACAGATCATCTCTAGCCATTCAGATGTTTATGGTGCCGGAGAGTTGAATTTCATCGGCCAGATCATAGAGCATATCAACCCGGATACCGGTGATTTACAAGATATCACGGCAGACAAAATTCGCACTGAATACTTCAATAAAATTTCAAAGCTGGATACTGACAAACCTTTTATAACCGATAAAATGCCTGCAAACTTCAGGTGGGTTGGCTTTTTGGCACAGGCTTTCCCCGAAGCAAAAATTATTCACACGAACCGCAACCCTGCCGCTGTTTGCTGGTCAAACTTCAAGCTTTATTTCCCCGCGAACGGCATGAAACATACTTTTGATATGGAAGATATCGCGCGGTATTATGGGCTTTATCAAGATTTAATGAATTTCTGGCATAAGCAGTTTCCAAACAGAATTTATGATCTGAATTATGAAAAACTTACAGAAAACCAACTTGAGGAAACCCAAAAACTTTTGTCCCATCTTGAATTGAACTGGCAGGATTCAGTTATGAATTTCCATAAAAATACCCGCAGTGTCGCCACCGCATCAAACCAGCAGGTGCGCAGTAAAATGTACAAAGGCAGTTCACAAGAGTGGGAGAAGTATCAGGAATACCTTAAGCCGATGCTTGATATCCTGAATACTTTACCTAGCTGATCAATTCCCCTGCCAGACCGCTTTCGATCAAAGCCACTGTTTCAGGCACCCCGTAAAGTGCGATAAACCCGCCAAAACGCGGCCCTTGGGATGCGCCCAGCAGCACCTCGTAAATTGCCTGAAACCAGTCTCGCAGATTGCCAAAGCCGTGGTTCTTGCCAACCGCAAAAACCAAAGCCTGTAAATCATCGGGTGTCGACAAAGCGTAACCGCTTAAATCCGTGTCCTTGCCCATATCCGCATTCTTCTTCTCAATCATCGCCTTGGCTACAGCAACATCGGCCAGTCCTGCCGCTAAATCTGCCAAAGCCGCGCGTTCCTGTTCATTGGCTGCGCGATACTTTTTCAAAGGCTTCACAAAATCATGGTAATAGCGCACGGCAAAGCCCGCAGCCGCATCCAAGGTCGGGTTTTTGTCGGGTGAGGCATCAGGCGCATATTTATTGATACACCCCCACATGGCTTCCTTGGTTTCAGCACTTGAAACAGACGCCACATTCAGCAACATCGCAAAAGGCACAACCATATCCGACTTTGGCACATCGGCCCCGTGAATATGATACACTGGATTGTTCAATCGTTGACCCAAGTCCTGGGTCTCATAAGCGCGCAATTGCTGGTGATATTCATCCACCGCTTTCGGGATCACATCAAAATGCAACCGTTTTGCCGTGCGGGGCTTTTGGTACATGAAATAAGACAGACTTTCCGCCGATGCATAAGTCAGCCACTCATCTATCGAAATACCATTGCCTTTAGACTTTGAAATCTTCTCGCCGTTTTCATCCAAAAACATCTCATATACATAATGCGCAGGTGCCGGCACGCCCAAAATCCGGCAAATCTTGTCATAGATATGCGTATTGGTGGAATGGTCTTTGCCGTACATTTCGAAATCCACACCCAAAGCGGCCCAACGTGCGCCAAAATCCGGCTTCCACTGCAATTTCACATTGCCACCGGTCACAGATGTGGTGATTTCGGTGCCATCTTCATCGTCAAACGTGATTGTCCCGTCCGCCGCATTCACTTCTTTCATCGGCACATAAAGCACCCGCCCCGTGGTCGGAGAGATCGGCAAGAACAGGCTATAGGTCTGTTGCCGCTCTTCACGCAAAGACGCCAGCATCACGGCCATAATCTCATCGTATTTTTCCACACAACGCAACAACACCTTATCAAACGCGCCAGAGCGGTAAAATTCGGTCGAACTATAAAAATCGTATTCAAACCCGAACGTATCCAGAAACCGCAACAGCATCGCGTTGTTATGCGCGCCAAAACTATCATATTTTTCAAATGGATCAGGCACATCACTTAGCGGGCGTTGCAAATGGGCATCCAATGCGCGCGGGTTCGGGACATTCCCCGGCACCTTGCGCATCCCGTCCAGATCATCGGAAAAACAGATCAATTTCGTCGGAATATCGGAAATCACCTCAAACGCACAACGGATCATCGTGGTACGTGCAACTTCACCAAATGTCCCGATATGCGGCAGTCCTGAAGGGCCGTAACCGGTTTCGAACAGCACATAACCCTTCTCCGGCGCACCATTCTTGAACCGCTTCAACAGCTTGCGCGCCTCTTCAAAAGGCCAAGCTTTGGATTTCATCGCAAATTCGCGCAGTTCAGACATGGTTTTTTTCCATCAATTTTATTTCGTCCCCTTCCCTATTGCCCCAAACGTGCAGGGTCAATATTGTGAGACCTGAATTACACAAGAGAGTCGACCAGATGCCACAAATATCCACCCCATGGAGTCCTGAAGATGCTCTTGTTGCCATGATGATCGCCATGTCCGTATCAGATGAGGCGATGAAAACGCTGGAACTTCTGTCCATTGAACGCATCGTCAACAATCTGCCGGTTTTTGCCAACTACGACATAGATCGTTTGAAAGTCGCTTCACAAACTGTGTTCGACCTGTTCGAGGAAGAAGACGGTCTTGATGCCCTTTTCGGTCTTGTCCGCGCGGCCCTGCCCGAAAAACTGTATGAAACAGCCTATGCGCTTTGCTGTGATGTAGCGGCCTCAGATGGTCGTTTGCGCGATGAAGAGCTGCGTTTCTTGCAAGAAACCCGCTACGAACTTAATCTGGATCGCTTGGGCACTGCCGCGATTGAACGCGGCGCACGGGCGCGGCATATGACAATATAAATCGGCGCAATGACTACGCGCCCTGCCCCTAAGTGACCCGTTTTTCACAAGGCATTTAGGGGCAGGTCACTTACTTTATGCCTTCAACTGATCGTAACAATCCAGCGCCTTGGCGGCATACATCAATGACGGGCCACCACCCATCTGTATGGCCATGCCCAACACGTCAGCCACCTCTTCACGGCTGGCACCAATACGCACCAGTGCTTCGATGTGAAATCCGATACACGCCTCGCAACGATCGGCAATCGCAATGCCCAACGCAACAAACTCCAATGTTTTAACATCCAGAACATTGCCGGTTTTCGCGGCTTTGCTTAACTCTCCGAAACCTTTTGCAACATCCGGGATCGCTTTGTTCAAGCTATGCAACTGGCTCCGCATTCCTGTATTGCTTGCTTTCCATTCCATGGGATATTCCTTTTAATTTTGTTAATTCTGTGTGTGTCCAAGACTAGATAACAGGATATTGCAGCCGATAAAATGGCAATTGTTCAGTTTCTTTAAAGGCCTATGCCCTTACAAAACATATCGCAAAGTCTGGAACTGGCCGCGTAGTTTTCGCACTTCGCCCGCAATGCTTTCAGGATCGTTTGATCGTAGCGCACGCGCGACCAGGGCGGCAATCGCATCCACATGATCAACAGTCACACCCCAGCGTACCAGCTCGGGGGTACCGAACCGCAAACCGTTCATATCACCCCCCGCGACCGTATCTATCGGCAATCCGATACCACACGCCAGAAAACCTGCCTTGCGCAGTTTTTTTGACGCCGCCTGTCCGCCGCCAAAACCCGCCGCTTCAAGCGCAAACTGATGCGACTGCGTAAAACCGTTGGCTTTTGCAAAGACCGGCAGGCCTTCACGATCCAACGCGGCGGCAAAGGCTTGCGCCACCGCAATCATTTCCACCGCATAATTCGCACCATATGCGCGCCAATCCAGCATCGTCACTGCCAGTGCCGCTGATTTTGCCGCATCAAAATTCGCCGTCATTCCGGGAAAAGCAATTGCATCCAGACGCTTGGCAATGTCTGCGTCATTGGACACAATCAACCCACCCGCAGGGCCGCCAAGGCTTTTATAGGTGCTCATCGTCATCAAATGCGCGCCTTCCTGCAACGGATTTTTCCACGCGCGCCCCGCAATAATTCCACATTGGTGGGCCGCATCAAACATCACCTTCGCGCCCAGTTCATCTGCAATGGCACGTACTTCACGCACAGGATGTTCAAACAGGTTCAAACTGCTGCCGATTGTAATCAATTTGGGGCGCAGCTTTTGCGCCAATGCCCGCAAGCCTTCAACATCCACCGTATAGCCGTCCGCATTCACAGGCGCATAAACCGTTTTCAGGCCGTAAAGCCCCGCACAACCCGCCACATGGTGCGTGACATGTCCGCCCACGCTGGCAGGGGGCGCAATGATCGTATCGCCCGGCTTGCAAGTCGCCATAAAGCCGTAAAGGTTGGCAATCGCACCCGATGGCACACGAATTTCGGCAAATTCAGCATCAAAAACCTCGGCGCAAAGTGCGGCTGCAATCACCTCAATTTCCTCAATCGCCTCCAGCCCCATTTCGTATTTATCGCCGGGATAACCCAACGACGGGCGCGAGCCGATACCACAAGACAACAAGGCCTCTGCCTTCGGGTTCATCACATTGGTGGCCGGGTTCAAATTGAAACACTCGGCTTCATGTATGTCGCGATTTCGCGCGACCAGCCCGTCAATCACCCCCGCAATATCCGCCGAGGATTGCTTTGCTGTGCGCGACGCAATCGTTTGCACAAGTTTTTCACAATGGGCCGGAACCCAGTCTCTGGATGTAAGGGACATTTTCAACTCCTGCGTTAACCCAAGGTCGGGGTCATTAAGTTTGCTAACCGCCATAGGTCTGCACCCAGTGGCGTATCAACTGGTGCTGCATAACACGCGATTTGCGCGCCCATGCCCTGGCACCCGGCGGGCGTTCACGGTCTTTCTTGGCTATTTTAGCGCGTTTTTTCATATCCGCAGTAAAAATTGCAAACACAAGCTTACGTCCATTCGGGCATGTCACATACCCCGCCAATGCACTGGCGAAATTCAACGTCCCGGTTTTCACCACGACCTTGGCACCCCCGATCGGGGCCTTTTTCCACTTTGCATTGCGCAAAGTAATGCCTTTCATAATAGGGCGCAACGGCCCATCCCATTTTGCGTTAGCCAAAAGACGCGCCATTTCATAGGCCGAAATGCGGCTGTCCCCGCCCAACCCCGAATGATCCACAAACTTGGCACCCTGCACACCATATTGCGCTTCCAGCCACTTGGTCATCGCCCGCGCGGAACCCCGTAAAGAGTTGGCGGACTTCCCGCGCTTAACAGTTGCATTCATCCCCAAAGTTTCCGCCGTCATATTCGTTGAGTATTTTATCATCGCCTTTGATAAAGCCAGAATACTGCCACTTTCCCAAACCGCTATATTATGGCCCGAAACCGACTTTTCCGTCACTTTGTGCTTGGGCATACGAATGCCGTTCAGCGCAGCAACCGCACGAAAAACCTCACCAGCGTAATCCGCAGGATAGCGCACAGGTAACCAGCGGCTACCACCCTTTCCAAGGGCAGATTGTGCCACCGTCCAGCGATCAGCACCCTGAACAGACTTGTAAGTGAACACCGGCAGATTGCGTTTCTTCACGGCTATTTTTATTCCAAACACCTCGGGCGCATATTTTTTAGCTTGCGCCAGCATAGATAAAGCATAGCCCTTCGCACCGCGCCTCCATTGAAAATAAACCCGGTTGAAATTCAAATTGATGCCGTGGATTGTCGGGTTATACCCCACATGATCCAGCTGGTCCGGATCGATTTGGCGTTGATACGGCAATGTCCCCGCATAAACATAGAACTTGCCGCGCACCGCATTCACACCGCGCAGCTTCAACTGTTCCGCCAACGAACCCAACGCATCGGTATCCAGTCGGGGATCACCGGCACCCTGCAAAATCAGATCACCATTCAAAACGCCGTTTTCAATCGGCCCGGTGGCAAGAAGCCGTGTCTTGAATGTTGTTGTGGCCCCCAGTGCGGATAGCGCATAAAGCGCTGTTGCGGCCTTGGTCACACTTGCCGGCGGCAGGCTTTTATCCCCGTTATAGCTTTCCAGAACTTGTCCGGTTACCGCATCCATCACAACAATACTTTTACTGCCCGACAACCCTGCCGCTTGGGCAATAAGCTTCACGAATTTACTTATTTTCAACTCTTGTGCCGCAAGCTGTGAAGCAGGCAGGGCCAGTGTTGCCAAGACCAATGTCAGGAATATGCGCCTGCTTGGTTTCTTTAGGAAATCAAATGCTGTCATAGTACGACCTTAACCAAAGCCGGACAGGCTAATCAACAGCCCGTTCACCATTCACCACGGTTTCTGATCTCGCTTGATGAAATATCCATCATTGGCCCGTTCAACAGGCTCCAGCAAGGGGCTTGTTTAAACGGCAATGCAATCGAGCTGCCCGCCGGTAAACGATAGCGTGCATAACGCCGCGCCGTCGGCGATCCGCCGGCCAGTACCTGTTCCTCGGGTCGGGCCAATACGCCTATCGGCACCATCTGCATTATGTCATTCCAGCGGTCCCATTTATGAAATGACACCAGATTATCCGCCCCCATCAGCCAGACAAAGCGCACGCCGGTATATAATTCCTGTAACCGTTCCAGAGTTTCCGCAGTGTAGCGCGTCCCAAGTTTACGTTCCAGATCCGTGACTTTGATACGCGGATGCGCGACCAGTGCATGACACGCCGCCATGCGTTTTTCCAAAGGGGCGGGGCCGTGCGCCTTCAATGGATTTCCCGGCGATACCAGCCACCAGACCTGATCCAGACCAAATTCCTTCAAAGCCCAATGCGAGATATGCAAGTGCCCTGCATGCGGCGGGTCAAAAGAACCACCAAGCAAACCCACCCTTAAACCCCGAGGTGCAAAAGGCATCTGTTGCATGGGTATCCCTACTTTAACTTCATCATGGATGTACGCACATTTTCTTAATCTTACAACATTATACACAACACATACCCGATATTGTAGAACATGTACCCCTTATTAACCCTATGCGAACATGGGCTTGCGTTCATGTAACAACAGTGTAACAAGAACGTAACAAAAAACTTAAG
>DAOUQS010000076.1 GCA_030625465.1 Amylibacter sp.
ACGAGTGAAAAAATGAACGATATATCCCCCGGCAATACGCCGCCGCCGTTGTTTTCGGTCAAGCGCATGCTGCCGTTTATAGTGATTATACTGGTGGCGGTTCTGGGGTTTGTGTTCTTGCGCGATTACCTGAATTTCGACCAGTTTGCGAAAAACCAAGAGACTTTGCAGGCGTGGCGTGATGGAAACTATGTTTTGGCGTCGCTTGTTTTTATTGTGATTTATATACTGATTGTGGCCTTTTCGCTGCCGGGTGCGGCGATTGTCTCGCTTGCGGGCGGGTTTTTATTTGGGCTGTTTCCGGGTGCTTTGTATAATATCGGGTCGGCAACAATTGGTGCGGTCGCGATTTTCATGGCGGCGCGAATGGGATTCGGGGAAGCTTTGTCGGCAAAGATGGACAGTTCCAAAGGGGCCGTGGGCAAAATCAAGGAAGGTTTGAAAACGGACGAGATCAGTTACCTGCTGATCATGCGTCTGGTGCCTGCGGTGCCGTTCTTTGTTGCCAATCTGGTCCCCGCGCTGGTCGGGGTCAATTTGCGGCGGTTCATCTGGACAACATTTGTCGGAATTATTCCGGGCGGTGTGGTTTATACTTGGGTGGGTGTCGGTCTTGCCGGGGTTTTTGCCCGTGGCGAGACGCCCAACCTGGGTATTATATTCGAATGGCAGATTTTGGGGCCGCTGCTGGGGTTGGCGGGGCTTGCGATGCTGCCGGTTATTTTGAAAAAGTTTAAGGGTAAATAAATGGTCACGCGTATCAAAACCGATCTTTGTATTATTGGCGCCGGCTCAGGTGGTTTGTCCGTGGCGGCGGGAGCCGTGCAAATGGGTGCCAATGTGGTTTTGCTTGAAGGCGCCAAGATGGGGGGCGATTGCCTGAATTACGGCTGCGTTCCGTCAAAGGCACTGATTGCGGCGGGTAAACATGCGCATGCGATGACAACGGGTGCGCCGTTCGGGGTCACGCCTGTGGTGCCGAAAGTGGATTATGCTGCCGTTAAGGATCATGTGCATAACGTGATTGCCGGGATTGCGCCGCATGACAGTGTGGAGCGGTTCAAGGGCATGGGCGTGAATGTGATCACTGAATACGGGGCGTTTATTTCACCTACTGAGGTGCAGGCGGGGGATACGGTTATTCAGGCGCGCCGTTTTGTGATCTCGACCGGGTCTTCGCCGTTCGTGCCGCCAATCCCCGGATTGGACAAGGTGAAACATTACACAAACGAGGATATTTTTGATCTGCGCGAGAAGCCGAAACATTTGCTGATTATCGGTGGCGGGCCAATTGGCATGGAGTTGGCGCAGGCGCATGTGCGGCTGGGCTGCAAAGTGACCGTGATTGAAGGCCTTCGTGCATTGGGGCGTGATGATCCTGAAATGGCGGCAATCGCTTTGGCGCGCATCCGTGCCGAGGGTGTGAAGATCGCAGAAAACGCCATGGCATCCAGAATAAGTCAACGCGGGGCGGTGATTACGGTTGAAACCAAGGACGGTGCAAAGTTCAAAGGCTCGCATCTGTTGATGGCTGTGGGGCGCAAGCCGAATACGGATAAGCTGGGGCTTGAGGTCGCGGGGATTGCGCCGGTCCGTGGCGGTATCAAGGTGGACGCATCCCTAAAGACAACCAACAAACGTGTGTACGCGATTGGCGATGTGGCTGGCGCTTTGCAGTTCACCCATGTGGCGGGCTATCATGCGGGCGTGATTATCCGGTCTGCCTTGTTCGGGTTGCCCTCAAAGGCCAGTTCCGCGCATATTCCATGGGCAACTTATATAGATCCGGAAATGGCACAAGTGGGTATGACGGAAGCACAAGCGCGTGATATGTATAGTGACAAGCTGGAAGTGTTGCGTTTTGAGTATGCGGAAAATGACCGGGCACGGGCAGAATTGACAACGACGGGGTTGATCAAGGTGATGATTGTCAAGGGGCGGCCCGTGGGGGCCAGTATTGTTGGCGCGCAAGCCGGTGAGCTGATCCAGACATGGGCCTTGGTGATTGCCAATAAATTGAAAATCGGCGCGGTGGCGGCGATGGTGGCACCCTATCCGACGCTGGGCGAGATCAATAAGCGGGCGGCGGGCCAATATTACACGCCGCGCCTGTTTGAAAGTAACTTTGTGAAAAGGATCGTAAAACTGGTGCAACGTTTCTGACAATGCGCAATTCTATATTAAAGGGTAAAAATCAGCGTTGCGGCTGAAAGTTGAACGCCCTAAACACCAAGCTAGAACCGAGGACATATGTTTTTGAAGTCACTTTCAGGGCGTTTTTTGTTACTGACGATCATCTTTGTGATGCTCGCCGAGGTGATGATCTTTGTCCCGTCTGTAGCACGTTTCAGGGTGGATTATCTGCAAACGCGGCTTGATAGATCGCAAATCGCATCGCTTGCTTTGCTGGCTTCGCCTGATGATATGCTGACGCCTGAGTTGGAGGCCGAGTTATTGCGCAATGCGGATGTGTTGAATGTGGCATTGCAGCGGAATTCGGTACGCGAGTTGATGCTTTCCTCGCCAATGAAATCCCCGATTGATCAGACCTTTGATTTAAGGGGCGCAAGTGCCTGGGTTTTGATCCGTGATGCGATGCAGGTTTTGTGGAACAATGATGACAGGGTGATCCGTGTGCGCGGGGAACCTGTGAATGAAGCCGGGCACCTGATTGAGGCGGCTTTGTATGAAAAGCCTTTGCGTAATGCCATGATAGATTACGGGCTGAATATTTTTAAATTGTCGCTGGTTATTTCCGTGATCACGGGGGCTTTGTTGTTTATTGCGGTGCGCTGGTTGCTTGTTTTACCGATCAGCCGGCTTGTCAGCCAAATCCGCGAATTTGAAGCGGCCCCTGAAGATGCCCGCCTGATTATTCAACCGCAAGCCGGTGTAACCGAGTTGTTTGAGGCTGAAACGGCAATTCAATCTATGCAGACACAGGTAAGCCAGTCGCTGAAACAAAAGGGACGTTTGGCCGAGCTTGGCAGTGCCGTATCCAAAATCAGCCACGATCTGCGCAATATTCTGACGACAACACAACTGTTAGCCGACCGGATGGAAATGAGCGATGATCCCGCAGTGCAAAAAACCGCACCAAAACTGGTTACATCGCTGTCGCGCGCGGTAAATCTGTGTGAAAGTACGTTGCGTTTTGGCAAGGCCGAGGAAACCGCGCCGAATTTGACGACATTCGCAATGCAGCCTTTGCTGGCGGAAGTGGTCGACGGCGAGTGCCTGTCGGTCGGGAAGACAAATATTCGTATTTCATCGACGGTTGAAGGTGATATTTCCATGCGCGCTGATCGTGAACAGCTTTACCGGATTGTTAGCAATATCGTGCGTAATGCGCGACAGGTATTGTCAGCCCGAAAGCAAGCAGGTGACATTCAGGTTCTGGGTGAAGAAACTGCGCAAAGTTGGACGATCAAGGTTTCAGATAACGGGCCCGGCCTGCCGAAAAAAGCGTTGGACAACCTGTTCACCCCGTTTGAGGGTGGCGCGCGTCCGGGTGGCTCTGGTCTGGGTCTGGCGATTTCTGCGGAACTGGTCAAAGGTCACGGCGGGGAGATCGAGCTGATAACCTCTGGCCCTGAAGGCAGTACATTTTTGATAACATTGCCAAAAGATGCTGCAAATTAGCAAGCATCACTGGCAAAATATGTTGATCCGCCCTATTCCTGACAAATCCCCCGAATAATTACGGGGCAAAGAAGGTAAATTTAGAGGCGTAGAATGCAGTTAACAATGATCGGAACCGGCTATGTAGGACTGGTTTCAGGTGTGTGCTTTTCGGATTTCGGCCATGATGTGATCTGTGTCGATAAATTACCTGAAAAGATTGCGGCGCTGCATCGTGGCGAAGTCCCGATCTATGAGCCGGGTCTGGATGCGATGATGGCGAAGAATGTCGCTAACGGCCGGTTGCAATTCACGCTTGATCTGAAGGATGCCGTGGGTGCGGCGGACGCTGTTTTTATTGCTGTCGGTACGCCCACACGGCGCGGGGATGGGCACGCGGATTTGACTTATGTCTATGATGCCGCCCGCGATATTGCCCGCGCGTTGAAGGGTTATACGGTCATTGTGACAAAATCGACTGTGCCGGTGGGCACCAACCGCGAGGTTGAACGGGTGATCCGTGCTGAAAATCCGCATGCGGATTTTGATGTATCCTCGAACCCCGAGTTTTTGCGTGAAGGGGCGGCAATCGAAGATTTCATGCGCCCTGATCGTGTGGTTGTCGGGTTGGAAAGTGAGCGCGCAAAGGGTGTCATGGCGAAGATTTATCGCCCGTTGGCATTACGCGAGGCACCGATTGTTTACACTGATCTGGAAAGTGCCGAGATGATTAAATATGCCGCCAATGCATTTTTGGCGACCAAGATCACCTTTATCAATGAAATCGCCAACCTGTGTGAAAAGGTTGGCGCGAACATTCAATCTGTGGCCAAGGGTATGGGTATGGATAATCGTATCGGTGGAAAGTTTCTGCATGCGGGGCCAGGTTATGGCGGATCATGTTTTCCGAAGGATACCAAGGCTTTGGCGCGCATCGGGCAAGATCATGCCAGCCCTATTAAAATCATTGAAACCGTGATTGCGATCAATGATGATCGCAAACGGCAGATGGTTGATAAGGTCATGTACCTGTGTGGTGACAAGGTTAAGGGCAAGAAAATCGCCATTCTGGGCGTGACGTTCAAACCCAACACCGATGATATGCGTGATAGCCCATCGCTGACCATTGTGCCCGCACTTGTGGGTGCGGGGGCCGATGTGCATGTGGTTGACCCGCAAGGGCGTAAAGAGGGTGAGGAATTGTTGCCGTCTGTCACATGGGTTGACGATGCGTATGCGGCGGCGAAAGATGCGGAAGCTATCGTTGTGTTAACCGAATGGAACGAATTTCGCGCCCTTGATCTGAAACGTTTGGCTGGGGTGATGAAAGACCCGAAAATGGCAGATCTGCGGAATATTTATGATCCCGAAGAGGCAAAAGAGGCCGGTCTGGATTACCTGTCTATTGGCCGGTAGGCGGGCTGCTGCTGTAAGGCGCGTAGCGCGATTGCAGTTTCATGTGATTTTAGGCTGATGCGTGCTGTTTTGCCATAGTTGCCGATATCACCCTTTAATGCCGGAAATAATTCATAAATCTCTTGCTGTGTTGCTTTGCTGAACGAAGTCATCGCCTGGCCTCCGGGATGGAAACTTTCGCTTGGGCAACCTTCGGCAAAGATGATTTGGTGATTATCCAGCAAAATATGGTAATATCCGACTTCTCCGCCATCTTCGCGTGTGATTGACTGGTCGTTCAGTAGGGATTTTGCAGTGACCAGAACCTCGGTATGATCGAACAAAAGTTCCAGCCGCCAGCCGGTCAGTAGCATGCGGTGTTGTGGGGAAACCAGTAAATCGCGCGTATTGCCCAAAGCACCGGCCCGAATGCGGATCGGGGCATATTTGCCGTGGGCCAGAAACTTTTGTGATCCGACCCAGCGAACAGGTTGGTCACCTTGCCCCCGGGTTTTCACCAGATCGCCCGCGCGCAGATCCTCGACCGGTATTTGGCCGGATGGTGTGGTAATCAACGTTCCTTTTACAAAGCATACCGGGATATCCGGCGGGGTCGTGTTGACATTTTGTACGCTGATCGCACCGTTACCGAAAGCATCCATTTCCGCTTGGGTGGCTTCTTCGTCCGGCATGAACGAAAGGCGTGTTGTATCCCCGGGCGATGGATAATCCTGTACGGTAATTATGATAACAGTAGAGCCTTCAAACTGGTCTGGAACCTGTTGTGACCCATCTTTTTTAAGGGTGGGCATTGTGCCGCTAAGTTCAAAGGTGAAACTATACGAAATTCCATCGATCACGACTTGCGTATCGGGGTCTACACCGCCGCCTGATGGTTGCTCCAGAAAAAGGTCGCCCGGGTCGCCGCTGGCTGTTTGGGCGTCAAAGGTGATTTGAAAGCTGCTTGCCCCGGTCAGATTAAGAGCAGGGTTGTTTGCAGCCCCGCTGTCTTCACGTACCCAATATGTAGTTGCCATTATGCACTGCACCCGTTTTTAGGTATGTGTGCTTGTGAAAGCTGGCAAAATCAAGGAAAAATTGGCATAATCAGGGTAAATATTTACAAGTATTATTAATAAACTTTATGGTTATAAACTTTATGGTTATGTAGAATGTGCCGCTATATAAACGGCTTACCTTGAGGGGACGCGTAAATGTTTAAAGAATATACTGATGCTTTGGTCGGGAATACCGCAATAGTCCCCGTGCTGGGCAATGCCTATAAAACGGTTATCACCGCAGATGACTTTGCCACTGCTTTCGCGGAGATTACCGCTTGGAAAGGCTACGTGCCAACGCCGCTTTATCATTTAGAGGGTCTGGCTAAGACGTTGGAGCTTGGCTGTATTCTATACAAAGACGAAGGGCCGCGGTTCGGGTTAGGCAGCTTCAAGGCCCTTGGCGGGGCCTATGCGGGTTTGCGGATATTGCAACGTGAACTGTCCGCGCGTTTGGACAAGCCTGTGAGCATGGCCGATATTCGCACGGGTGCCTATGCGGATGATGTGGCCAAAATCACACTAGCCTCTGCCACAGATGGTAATCACGGGCGGTCACTGGCTTGGGGTGCGCAGCGGTTCGGTGCGTCTTGCCAGATATATATCCACCGTGATGTCAGTGAGGGCCGCGCACAAGCGATGCGCGATTTGGGCGCAACGGTGACGCGTGTTGACGGCGATTATGATGCCTCGGTTGCTGATGTGCGCCGTGATGCGGATGCTAACGGCTGGTTTGTTGTGTCCGACACGTCTTGGGATGGTTACACGCAACCACCCACAGATGTGATGGCAGGTTACGGGGTGATGGTGCATGAGGTTGTGCAGGAACTGGATACGCCGCCCACACATGTGTTTTTGCAAGGCGGTGTTGGTGGCTTGGCGGCTGCGGTTGCGGCAGGCCTGCGCCAGCATTGGGGCAACAAGGCCCCGCGTGTAGTTGTGGTCGAACCTGAACTGGCGGCTTGCCTTTTTGCCAGTGCAAAAGCCGGTGAGGTCACGAATGTAGCTATCAAGGAAGAGACCCTGATGGCGGGCCTGTCTTGTGGTGAGCCGTCACCGCTGGCTTGGGCGATTTTGCGTGAAGAGGCGCAGGACTTTCTGACCATCCCCGAAAGTATTGTGGCCCCTGCGATGCGTATCGCGGGCCGCCCTGTTGGTGGTGACCCCACGATTATTGCGGGCGAGAGTGCGGTGGCGGGATTTGCCGCTGTGATTGCGGCGGCAAGTCAGGACGGGTTGCGGGATGCGCTGGGCCTGGATGCGGATGCGCGCGTGCTGGTGATTGGCTCGGAAGGGGCAACCGATCCCGAAATATATGCGCAGTTGATGGCCGGTTAAGGCCAGCGGATTATTCCGCCGGCAGTTTGAATTCCGTAGCTTCTGCGCGGCTAAGCTGTTCGCCTTGTTTGCGTTTTAATAGGATGTCGCGGGCGCGGGCGTAGATGTCGTCTTGCCAGAAGATCAGGCAGCCGTTGCAGCCTTTGCCACAGCAGCCTTCGGTGCCGATACGGTTGGTTTTCAGGCGGCGATCATCACCACCGTCATCAATACTGTCGACCAGTTCATCGCGCCTGCGGGTGTAGGCGGCATTGTTTTCCTTGCCGGTTATTTCCAGACCTTGGGTCAGTTTATCAAACCGGATACGTTTCCACTGTTCTTCCGTCAGCGGGCGTTCTTTGCGCATCACGCTATAGGCCGGGAAGCGCGCGCGCAGGTCATCAATATCTTCGTGGTCAAACAACGTGAATGGCAGGCGGATGGTGGTTTTTGTACCACCGTTAATCACGTCCAGACGCTGGCCGTTATCCGCACGTTCAAAATCGTAGGCCCGCAGCAACATGGTTTCGCGTGATATAGGCGAGATGAATTCCAGCACGTCACCCGCTTCCAGCTTGTTCTTGACCTCGACCAGAAACGCGTCATCGGTCACATCGGTGACAACACCTGCATATTCCCATTGGGCGATAGAGGCGGTGTGTTCGTAATCATGTGCATAATTGGTCAACCGGCCTTCGTGAAAGGCCAGCGTATAGCCGCGATTGCCGACGGTTTCCAGTTCACGCATATAGGGTTTCGGGTCCCAACCTTCGGGGTCGGCATAATAGTCGTCGATTGCCATGCGGTAGGCGCGGGCGACAATGGCGCAGTAATATTCGGATTT
>DAOUQS010000062.1 GCA_030625465.1 Amylibacter sp.
TGGCTGACCATTGTCTGGGTCGCATATCTGGCTGTGTTCATGGGGACAATTTTCAAACGAAAAGAGCCGCATATTTATGTGGCGAACTGGTTCTACCTATCGTTTATCGTCACAATCGCGATGCTGCATCTGGTTAATAACCTTTCAGTGCCGGTGTCGATCTTCGGTTCAAAATCCGTGCAACTGTTCTCGGGCGTGCAAGATGCGCTGACCCAGTGGTGGTACGGGCATAACGCGGTTGGCTTTTTCCTGACCGCCGGTTTCCTGGGGATGATGTACTACTTTGTTCCCAAACAGGCCAACCGGCCGGTGTTCAGTTATAAACTGTCGATCATTCACTTCTGGTCTTTGATCTTTCTTTATATCTGGGCTGGCCCACACCATTTGCATTACACGGCTTTGCCTGACTGGGCACAAACCCTGGGTATGACCTTTTCAATCATGCTCTGGATGCCAAGCTGGGGCGGTATGATCAACGGGCTGATGACGCTGAACGGCGCATGGGATAAGTTGCGTACCGATCCGATTTTACGGATGATGGTGCTAAGCCTTGCGTTCTACGGCATGTCCACCTTCGAGGGGCCGATGATGGCCATCAAAGTGGTGAATTCGCTTTCACACTATACCGAATGGACTATCGGACACGTGCATTCCGGCGCACTTGGCTGGAACGGCATGATTACCTTTGGCGCGCTTTACTACCTGACACCACGTCTGTGGGGACGCGAGCGTCTATATAGCATGAGCATGGTAAACTGGCACTTCTGGCTGGCCACAATCGGCATCGTTTTCTACGCCTCGGCACTTTGGGTCGCAGGTATTATGGAAGGTCTGATGTGGCGTGAGGTCGATCCGCAAGGCTTCCTTGTGAACTCGTTCGCAGACACAGTTGCAGCTAAATTCCCGATGTACATTGTACGCGGAACTGGCGGGCTGTTGTATCTGACCGGTGCGATTATTATGTGTGTGAACCTATGGCTAACCGCCATAGGGGCAGGCGAACGTAAATCAAGTGCAGCACATGCTGTGCCTGCGGAATAAGGAGCAATATTATGTCACTCTTTCGCCATCACAAAAAAATCGAAACCAACGCAACACTTCTACTTGTCCTAAGCTTGGGTGTCGTCGCTATTGGCGGCGCTGTTGAGATTGCACCCCTGTTCTATCTTGAGAATACCATCGAGAAGGCAGAAGGCATGCGCCCCTACACGCCGTTGGAACTGGAAGGGCGCAATATCTACATCCGCGAAGGCTGCTATGTTTGCCATAGCCAAATGATCCGTCCTTTGCGCGACGAAGTTGAACGCTACGGCCATTACTCATTGGCTGTGGAAAGCATCTATGACCACCCGTTCCAGTGGGGGTCAAAACGTACAGGCCCTGACTTGGCGCGTGTTGGCGCACGTTATTCCGATGAATGGCATGTGGACCACCTGATTGATCCGCGCTCGGTTGTACCTGAAAGTATTATGCCGACATACGGGTTCTTGATGAAAACCGCACTGAAACCCGAACGCATAGAGGCTGTTCTGGTTGCCAATCGCCGCGTAGGTGTTCCCTATTCGGACGAAATGATTGCACTGGCTGAAAGCGATATGGAAGTTCAGGCAGATCCTGACGGCGACTGGGAAGATATGGTCGCCCGCTACCCCAAAGCACAGGTGCGCAACTTTGACGGGCAGGAAGAATTGACCGAAATGGATGCCTTGGTAGCCTATTTGCAAATGCTTGGTACTTTGGTCGATTTCTCGACCTTCCAGCCAGCCGCAAGCCGATAGGAGAGACGTTATGGATACCTATTCAGTCATGCGTGAAATAGCAGATAGCTGGGGCCTTTTGGCCATGATGGCTTTCTTTATCGGCGCCATTTTGATGTTGTTTCGCCCCGGTGCAAAACAACAACACGAGGATGCCGCGATGATACCGTTTCGGGACGATAAGCCCGGCAGCACCAAACGCAAAAAATCCAGCCCCAAATTTGAACAGCCGTTGGAGGGTTCGTCATGAGTAAGAAAATCAAAATGAATGATGAGGACTATCCGACAACAGGTCATGAATGGGATGGAATACGCGAGTATGATAAACCGATGCCGCGCTGGTGGCTGTATACATTCTATCTGTGCATTATTTTTTCTGTAGGGTATATGATTGCGTATCCCGCGATCCCGCTTCTGAAAGGTGCGACACCCGGACTTTTGGGTTATTCGTCAAGGGGTGAAGTCAGTGAACATATTGCGGCGGTGAATGCAAAAAATGCAGATATCGAAGCAAGGTTATTGGCAACACCTTTGGAAGAAATTGGCGCAGACGCGGATTTGGCACGTTTTGCCACCGCAGGTGGTGCCGCAGTTTTCCTGACCTATTGTGCCCAATGCCACGGCGCAGGCGCACAAGGTGCGAAAGGCTACCCCAACCTACAAGACGATTCTTGGCTGTGGGGCGGTGATATCGCGGCAATCCAGGCAACCATTCGTCACGGTATCCGCAATGACACGGATGAAGATGCGCGGTATTCTGAAATGCCGAAGTTTGGTGAAATTCTGGAAGGCGCAGAAATTGATGCTTTGGCAAACTATATTCTACAGGTGTCCAGCCAGGAACATGATACGGTGCTGGCCACTGCTGGCGAACCGCTGTTTGAAGAAAACTGCGCGGCCTGTCATGGTGAAACCGCAACCGGTGACCGTGAACAAGGTGCGCCAAACCTGACCGATGCGCTTTGGCTTTATGGCGGTGATCTTGAAACCATCACGCAAAGCATCACCAACAGCCGTTTTGGTGTGATGCCTGCTTGGCAGGGTCGCATTACCGAAGCGCAGATTACACAAGTTACATTTTATGTTCACCAACTTGGTGGCGGGGAATAGGGCCCTTTTCAACAAGGGCCCCGACATCAGCCTTGGTCCTGTTTAGACGGGGCTGGTGTCTTTGCCGGTGATGCCGGCATGAAGATGACGACCGCAATAAGACCGCTGATTTTTAATGAAGCTAGCCGGATAAGTGATGACCAGCCAACCGACAGAACCGCCAAAGCTATTTGCTGCCCGTGAACCTGTATTCCCGCAACGGGTCTCTGGCTGGTACCGCCGCCTGAAATGGTGGCTGATGGCGTTTACGCTTAGCATTTACTACATCATGCCTTGGTTGCGATGGGATCGCGGCCCCAACCTGCCGGATCAGGCGGTTTTGGTTGATCTGACAAATGCACGGTTCTACTTTTTCTGGATCAAGATCTGGCCACACGAGTTTTACTTTGTTGTGGGACTGTTGATTATGGCGGGCCTGGGCCTGTTTTTATTCACATCCGCACTTGGCCGTGTGTGGTGCGGCTATGCCTGTCCGCAAACTGTCTGGGCGGATTTGTTCATTCTGGTCGAACGCTGGATCGAAGGTGACCGCAATGAACGTATCCGTTTATTGCGCGCGAAATGGAGCATTCGTAAGGCCCGGTTGCGTATAACAAAATGGACCGTGTGGATGTTGATCGCAATTGCCACAGGCGGGGCATGGGTGTTCTATTTCGCCGATGCACCAACCTTGCTGCGTGAACTGATAACAGGGCAGGCGGCCTTTATCGCCTATGCGACGATTGCAATTCTGGCATCGGCAACCTTTATTTTTGGCGGCTTCATGCGCGAACAGGTCTGCACCTATATGTGCCCGTGGCCGCGCATTCAGGCCGCGATGATGGACGAACATTCGCTGACGGTTTCCTATCGCCGCTGGCGCGGTGAGCCGCGTGGCAAGATGGGTAAAGCTGAAGGTGATTGTATTGATTGCATGGCCTGCGTGACCGTATGCCCGCAAGGCATCGATATCCGCGACGGGGAACAAGTGGAATGTATCACCTGCGCTTTATGTATCGACGCTTGCGATAATATGATGGAAAAAATCGGCCGCCCGCGCGGACTGATAGACTATTGCACACTTAACGATGAACCGCTTGAACGTGCGGGGAATGCGCCCAAAGCTGTCTGGAGCCATATCTTGCGCCTGCGCAATTTCATCTACTTCGGCCTGTGGGCACTCATCGGTGCCGGGCTGGTTGTTGCCTTGTTTATGCGCTCTGACTTCTCCGCCACGGTGAAACCTGATCGCAACCCGAAGTTTGTGATGTTGTCGGACGGGACCATTCGCAATGCGTATGATCTGAAAGTCAGCAATCAAACCGGTGAAAACCGGATATTCCGGATCTCGATTAAAACAGATGACCCATTGCGGCTGAATTTAGAGGGCACCGATGAATTGAAAGTATCAGTGCCTGCAAATGGCAGTTATCATCAGCGTGTTTATATTTTTGCTAAACCGGAGCATACTGCAAGCAAGGTAAATGGCTCGCCCGTACGCTTCTGGGTTGAATGGGTGGAAAACGGTGAGCGTACATATGTCGATACTGTATTTGCAGGAAAAGCAAAATGACCCATGCGGAAAAACCAAAAGAAATAACCGGCCGCCATGTGGCGATGGCCTTTTGCGGTGCATTCTCCGTGATTATCGGGGTTAATCTGGCACTGGCCTATTCCGCTGTGGGTACGTTTCCCGGTCTTGAAACCCGCGCACCCTATAACGAAAGCCTGACCTTTGAGGCCCGCCGCAAGGCCCAGATGCGACTGAACTGGACATCTGCTGTGTCCTATGATGCGGGGCAAGTGACCCTGACCCTGACCGAACTTAATGGCAATACGGTCGTGACGCCCAATGTCTTGATGGTTATCAGACATGCAACCTCGAAGAAATACGACCAGGATGTGGAACTTCACTTTGATGGCCATAATTACATTGGGCAAATAGATCTAGAACCCGGCAACTGGCAGGCCCGCATATCCGCAACCGCCCTTGACGGCACAAAATTTCGCCGCACTCTATCACTTTACCTAAAGTCGGCCTTATGACACATGCGGCCTGTCCAGCCTGTGTGGCGGTGCCACATGATCAGATAGATCAGGCCGCACATGGGGAACGCACACTGGAAATCTCGGTGCCAACTGTGCATTGTGCGGGGTGCATCGGGAAGATTGAACGCGGGCTGCAAAGCCTTGAAAATGTTGATCATGCACGCGTGCATCTGTCCCTGAAACGTGTGCGCGTTACCTATAGTGGGCCGCAGTGCGTTGAAGACGAAGTTTTGGACACGCTCGCAAATCTGGGTTTTGAAGCCCATTTGCTGGACGCGAAAGTCCTGGCCGGGAAAACCGATGATGTTGCCCGTGGTTTGTTGATCCGCCTTGGTATCGCGGGTTTTGCCGCGATGAATGTGATGCTGTTGTCAGTATCTGTCTGGGCAGGTGCCGAAGGCATGACGCGGGACTTCCTGCACTGGGTCTCTGCGGCAATAGCCCTGCCGACAGTGGCTTATTGCGCACAACCGTTCTTTAAAAATGCTTGGGCTGCCTTATCGGTGCGGCACTTGAATATGGATGTGCCGATTAGTCTGGCCATTCTGATGGCCTCTGGTCTGTCGCTTTACGAAGTTAGCCAAAGTGGTGAACATGCTTATTTTGACGCGGCGCTTTCCCTGACATTTTTTCTGCTGGCAGGCCGCTATCTTGACCATCAAACCCGCGCCAAATCCCGTTCTGCCGCACTTGAACTGACCGCATTGGAAATGCCCCGTGCCCAGTTGGTACGCGACGGCCAAGTTGAAACTGTTGACACCGAAAACCTGCAGATCGGTGACCGTGTCCTTGTGCGCCGAGGTGCCCGTGTGCCGGTGGACGGTGTCGTGGTGAAGGGGGAAAGCGAGCTGGATATGTCGCTTTTAACCGGCGAAACCATGCCTGCCGCGATCACATGCGGAGATCCGGTTTACAGTGGCACACTTAATCTTGGCCCCCCGCTTGAGGTGGATATCACCCAGATTGGGCAGGGCACAAAACTGGCTGAAATCGCCGCCCTTGTTGCAACTGCGGAAGCCACCAAAACCAAATACACAACTCTGGCCGATAAGGCCGCGCAGATATATGCGCCTTTGGTGCATTTGCTGGCGTTTGCCGCATTTCTGTTCTGGCAGTTTTACACGGGCGACACCCGTCTTGCGATCGGCATTGCCACAGCGGTTTTGATTATCACCTGCCCCTGCGCTTTGGGGCTGGCCGTGCCTGCGGTGATGACGGCTGCCAGTGGTCGCTTGTATCGCGCGGGCATTTTGATCCGTGATGGGGCGGCACTTGAACGGCTGGTCGATATCGACACAGTGGTATTTGATAAAACCGGCACGTTGACGACCGGTGAAATGACAGTGATCCAGGCCCCGAAGGCCGATACTTTATGGCTTGCCGCAAGTCTGGCGTCCTATTCGGATCACCCCCTTTCCAAAGCCGTTGCACAGCTTGCCAAAAAACAGAACATGCCTGCCCTGCAGGATGTGACCGAACACGCGGCACATGGGTTAGAGGCAAAATCCGGCAAGTCGCGTATTCGTTTGGGGCGCGCTGACTGGCTCGGGTGCAAACCGGTCGAAGGCTATGTGCAAACGTGGTTCCAGATCGACGACCAAAAACCCGTTGCGTTTTTGTTTGAAGACACCATTAAGCCCAGCAGCAAAGAGGCAATTTTGCGGTTGCAATCGCGTGGCCTGAAGATTGTTATGTTGTCGGGGGACACCCGGTTATCAACCGACCGTCTGGCGCAAAAGCTGGGCATTACACACGCGGTCGGTGCGGTTTTACCTGATGAAAAGCTGGCACTTGTGCAATCTTATGGCCCGAATGTGCTGATGGTTGGTGACGGTTTGAACGATACCGCGGCTTTGGCGGCCGCACATGTTTCCATGTCGCCGGCCTCTGCTATTGATGCGGCCCGTGCTGCTTCTGATTTTGTGTTGATCAAAGATGATCTGACCCTGATCGACACCTGCATATCATTATCAAAATCGGCCAAACGCCGGATGCTGGAAAATTTCACAATTGCTGCGGGATATAATCTAGTTGCGGTGCCAATTGCACTAGTAGGCCTTGCAACCCCGCTATTGGCAGCACTGGCAATGTCCGCATCTTCCATTTGCGTTTCGTTAAACGCATTGCGCATTACAAGGGGAAAATGATGTCTGTTTTAATCTACCTGATCCCAATATCATTGTTTCTGGGTGGCCTGGGACTGGCCGCATTTTTCTGGGCGATAAAGTCAAAACAATTTGATGACCCAGACGGAAATGCTGCGCGCATTTTATTGGATGATGACGAAAACCCAAACTAATTTTACCGGCAGTTTTTTCCTGCTTTGCATGAAAACTGGCATACTGGGATACGGTCAAATTACCTGCATCAGGCAAAATCGTGTTGGTAAATGCGGAAATGGGCAATAAATGTACAAGTGCAGCGACCATGTAATCATTTGGATGCAGAAATTTTTGCGGCAGTGTTTTGTGTGACTTCGGATGAATTATAGGCCTGCCACTTGGCAATCATCTGCAGCAGGGTCTCCTTGCGAATAGGCTTGCTTAGATAGTCATCCATGCCCGCATCGATACATCGTTCCCGGTCACCTTTCATGGCATTGGCGGTCAATGCAATTATAGGTGTTTTAGGCCAGCCTTTGGCCGCTTCGATATCGCGTATTTTATGTGTTGCCTCCAGCCCGTCCATTTCCGGCATAGACATGTCCATAAGAATAATATCAGGTTTCAATTCCACAAAGGCATCAACCGCTTCGCGCCCGTTCTGGGTTATTGTAAGACGTGGTTTCGTGATTTTCAGCATGGTTTTCAAAACCAGCTGGTTTGTTCTGTTATCTTCGGCCACTAGTATGTTCAACGGTTCGGTATTTTTATCATATTTGTTTTTATCGGCAGGACTGGAATGTGATTTTTTATGTGGGGTCTCTATATTCAATGCTGATATTACAGCATTTCGCAACACCTGCGCGCGTGCGGGTTTTAGCATTGTTCCATTGATACGAAGACGTTTCTTTGTTGCCAGATCGATACCCTGATCAACAGAGGACAGCATGATGATGGGAAGATCGTCATAACGGTTATTTTCGCGGATATACTCGGCCAGCATCGCCCCGTCCATTTCCGGCATTTGAAAATCCAGAATAGCAAAATCAAACACTTTACCTGCATCATATGTCTTTTCCAAAAGCCGCAAGGCCGCTTTTCCTGATGCTGCTGTCTGACACTCAACACCCCAACTGCGCAGCCGCTCGGATAGAATGTTCAGGTTGACAGCCAGGTCATCGACGACCAGCGCGGTTTTCCTTGCTATGTCAACTTTCAAGTCATCGTGTTCATTTGGAATATCTGTCGAGACCGGTAGATCAAGCTGGATCGTGAAAACGGATCCTTTCCCGACTTTTGATTCAACTGAAATATTGCCGCCCATCATTTTGATCAGACGTGTGGAAATTGCCAACCCCAGACCGGTGCCTTCAAATTTACGGTTTGCCGCACCTTCAACCTGTTCAAACTCGTTGAAAATACTGTTTAATTTCTTATCCGGAATACCAATTCCGGTGTCTTCAATATCAATTCGGAATTCCACAATACCGGATTGCAGTTTTCCGCTTACATTAATCAATACATATCCGTTAAGCGTAAATTTGGCAGCATTCCCGACGATATTTGTCATGATTTGCCGTATGCGGCCTTCGTCGCCAAAATATCCGTCAGGTAGGCTCGGATCAAAACGCAAGGTTACCTCGACATCTTTTTTGTTGGCTTTTGCCGCCACCAAAGCCACCACATCTTCCAATGCTTTGTTAAGGTTGAAAGCTGTGGGATCAAGTTCCAGTTTGCCGGCTTCTATTTTTGAAAAATCCAGAATATCGTTGATAATCGTCAATAGGGCGGCACCGGATGTTGCAATTGTTTCAGCATATATTTTCTGATCGCTATCAAGGTCGGTTTCCAGGATAAGCTCGGCCATGCCGATCACACCGTTCATTGGTGTTCTAATCTCGTGACTCATATTGGCCAGAAACTCTGATTTTGCTTTGCTTGCTCTGGCCGCGGCATTGCTTGCAATGCGTAATTCCTGTTCCCGCTGGTCGCGTTCGGACAGGGCTGTTTCCAGGGTTATGACACTTTTGTTCAGGGCATGGAATTCAAGAGATACAAAACTTGGAAATTGACCATACTTCACATCATCACGGTTCATCGTATGGGTCATACGTTCGTGGACGATACGCAAGGGGCGCATTGCTAGCTTGGAGACAAGAGCCATAAAAAGTGTGGAAATAATTGTTAAAGTGGTGAAGGTTTTAATTCTTGCGATATTAACATGATGTGCAATCATTTCCTGGCCTTGCGCCGTTGACCAGATAATATCCATGAAGCCGAATTTTTCACCAT
>DAOUQS010000215.1 GCA_030625465.1 Amylibacter sp.
TGCTTTGGAAGAAGCCGGCGAATATAGCCAGGCCGAAATTGCCGGCCGCAAGGGCATGTTGCAGGCACCGGATGATGCATGGGGCCTGCATGCGGTGGCGCATGTTTATGACATGACAGGAAACACAAAGGCCGGTCTGGACTGGCTTGATGGGCGCGAAGACGCGTGGGAACACTGTAATAATTTCCGCTACCATGTCTGGTGGCACAAGGCGTTGATGTATATGGACCAGGGGCAGATTGATAAGGCCCTATTTTTGTATGACACTGAAATACGCAAAGACAAAACCGATGATTACCGCGATATCTCGAACGGGGCATCAATGCTTAGCCGACTGGAACTGGATGGTGTCGACGTTGGAAGCCGTTGGGAAGAATTGGCTGATTTTTCAGAAAATAGAACAGAGGATGGCTGTCTGATTTTTGCTGACCTTCACTACATGCTGGCACTTGTGGGTGGCAAACGTGATGCCGCCATAAAGAACCTGATGTCGCGTATGCATACCGATGCTACAAAAAATAAATCCGACATGGAGAAATTAATGGCAGACCCGGGTCTTGCGGCCGCAGCCGGTTTGGAAGCCTTCGGGGATGCAGATTATAAAGCTGCTTTTGCTAACCTTTCAAAGGCACGCATTAATATGCAAATGGCAGGCGGCAGCCATGCCCAACGCGATGTATTCGAACGCCTGACGATTGATGCGGGTATTCGCGCAGGTTATCTGGATGAAGCGGAAGCCATTCTTAAAGAACGCAAAGCCAAACGTGGCGGGGCGGAAGACAGATACGCATCCGTTCGTTTTGAAATGATTTCATCTGGACGCGGCGGGATTGTATCGCCTATGCAATTACCTGCAGAATAATAACAGTTACAAGTGTGAAGCGGTCTTTTTGATCCGGGAGAATTTTGAATGAGCATGATTGCGGCAAATCCACATTCTGCGCCAGTAGCTGCGAACCAAACCAGTGCGATCGTTTCATCCAAACGCGACCCACGGCTGGATTTTTATCGCGGTATGGCTATGTTCATCATTCTTTTTGCGCATACCCCCGGTAATTTTTTCACCAGCTGGATCCCCGCGCGCTGGGGTTTTTCCGATGCAACCGAGATGTTTGTATTTTGTTCGGGAATGGCGTCTGCAATCGCGTTTGGCCGCACATTTGATCGTGCCGGCTGGGCGCTGGGAACCGCGCGTGTCGGTTATCGGGTCTGGCAGGTTTACTGGGCGCATATTGCGATGTTTTTTACGATTGCGATGATGATGGCCTATTGGGATAGCACGGGATTGTTTGACAAATCGTATATTAACAGCCTCAACCTTGCGCATTTCTTTCGTGATACGCAGCAAAATATTGTCGGAATATTCACCCTGACATACGTCCCGAACTATTTCGATATTCTACCGATGTATCTGGTGATCTTGGCAATGATGCCGCTTGTGATGGCGACTTCCCGGATTAGTCTGGGGTTAACCGCCGCACTGGTTTTATTGGTTTGGTTTTTTGCGCAACGGCTGTTGCTAAAAGAATTGGGTAGTCCCGATCTGGCTTTGAACCTGCCCGCAGAACCGTGGTCGTCACGTCGATGGTTCTTCAATCCCTTCGGCTGGCAATTGATATTTTTCACCGGTTTTGCCTTCATGCGTGGCTGGCTTCCGGCACCCCCTGTTAAAACCTGGCTGATTGCACTGGCTGTTGTGATTGTCCTTTTGAACGTGCCGTTTTCACATATCGGGATGCGCGAGTTTGGCTTTGACTGGGCCCGCGATTGGCGGATTGGTCACAAATGGATGATCAATAAATCCGACTTTGGCATTTTACGTTATGTGCATTTTCTGGCGCTGGCCTATCTGGGTTGGGTTGTCGCCGGTCAGGGTGGCAAGCATCTGCTTGCAACCGGCCGGTCACGGGTATCTGTTGTCTGGGCGCGTGCGGTTTCCATTATTATGAAAGTGGGTCAACAGTCGCTTGCTGTCTTTGTGTTCTCAATGGTTTTTGCCCGTTTCAGCGGATTGTTACTGGATCAGATCGGCCGTTCCACACTTAAAACCACGCTGGTTAATTTCCTTGGTATGGCGGCTATTATAACTGTCGCATATTTTGTTTCATGGATTAAAAAACAGCCATGGCGACCGGCAAAGGTATGATGAATGCACAGACGTAATTTCCTGAAAAGCCTTACAAGCATGACCGCCCTTTGGGGCAGCGCCGCCATTGCCGGCGCGGCTGTTCTTGATCAGCGGCCGTTTGCCAAAACCGATTTGATTAAGACCGCGCGAAAGCTTGCAAGCAGCACATATGTTCCGCGCAAAATGGTTCCGCAGGAATGGCAGGATCTGACATATGACCAGTATAAATCAATTTGGTTCAATACGCACAAAGCACTTTGGCGCGATACGGATAGCCCGTACCAAGTAGATTTTTTTCACCCCGGTCTATATTTCCCCCAACCTGTCGAAATTAACATTGTCGAAGATGGCATCGCCACGCGTATTGGGTTTGATCCCGCGATGTTTGACAAAACGGACAAGGTGCCGGACTTGCCAATTGACGATAGCCTGGGATTTTCCGGCTTTCGTTTGCGCACAGAAATTGAAACCCCCGATATTTTTCAAGAGTTCATGGTTATGCAGGGTGCCAGCTATTTTCGGGCGATTGCCAAAGGCCAGTCCTATGGCCTGTCCGCACGGGGTCTTGCCCTGAATACGGCTGATCCAAAGGGCGAAGAGTTTCCTGATTTCACAAAATTCTGGATTGAACGCCCCGCCGCTGGTGCCCGTGGTATTGTCATACATGCATTGATGGATGCACCATCCGTTACGGGGATTTACAGCTTCGTTATTCATCCTGGCAGCCCAACAATAATGGATGTGTCAGCCCGGATATTTGCACGGGTAAAGCTGGATCATATCGGCATTGGCCCACTGACTAGCATGTTTCTTTTTGATGAAACCAACCGCTCGCGGTTTGATGATTTCCGCCCGGCGGTTCACGATTCAGATGGGTTGTTAGTGCAAAATGGCGCAGGTGAGACCCTGTGGCGTGCGTTGGCAAACCCGAAGAACCTTCAGGTCAGCAGTTTTGTCGATGATAATCCTAAAGGCTTCGGGCTTATGCAACGGCCAAAGGATTTCGCGAATTTCGCGGATCTGGAAGCATCCTACCATAAGCGCCCCGGGCTTTGGGTGGAACCGGGCGAGGGTTGGGGCAAGGGCTCTGTTACCTTGGTGGAAATACCGGCCGACCGCGAAATCTACGATAATATCGTTGCCTATTGGCGCCCGCGTAGACCAATTCTTGCGGGTGGCACGCACAAGTTCACCTATCGCCTTAGCTGGGGGGGTGAACCCGCCGCAATTAAGCCGGTAACACGGGTTATCAATACACGAATGGGCAAGCGTTTTACGGGGGGGTATATCGTAACAATTGATTTTGCGGACCATGATGTGATCCCGAAAGATATCAGCAAGATCACCCGTCATATCAGTGCCAATACCGGCACGGTCAGCGATGGAATTCTGCAAAAGAATCCCGAAACAGGCGGTGTGCGTCTGGCTTTCACCTTTGACCCGAAATCCACACAATCCATGGAATTACGCGCACAGCTTATGTATGAAGGACATTCGATATCAGAGGTTTGGCTTTACAGGTGGACTGCGTGATGGACATGCGGCTTAAACATCAAGTGGGTGATGATCTTGGCTGGATGCCCG
>DAOUQS010000284.1 GCA_030625465.1 Amylibacter sp.
CATCGGCAAGCTTTTCCCGTCAACCACAAGATCAACATCGCCACGATAAGGATTGCCCATCAAAGGGCCGCAAATGTCAGCGCAGCGGCAGACGCAAGCGCCAATTCATAAACCGCCTCGCCATCATATTTCCCCGAATACTCGATAGATGTGATCTGGAACGCCCCCTCAATGGTGCCGAAATCAGGAATAATCACCTGAAAATCCGCCGTTGTACCGCTGAAAAACAACTGCCGCGCACGCTCGTCCGTACTGTCATCGCTAAACACCCCGGAACCGGAAATAGAGGCCGACCGAACCCCGCCACCATCCAGCAATTCGCGCCAGCCACCCGTGCTGGCCAGCGATGTCACATCTACGGTTTCCGCATTAAACGCGATACGACTGGCCCGCAGGCCCGCAAGCGTTGTGAATGAACCCGATCCATCCATATCTATTTTGATCAGTAAATCTTTACCATTTTGAACAACCATAATATTTCCTTTTAAAACAATTCATTAAACATCAGAAACCAATGCGCGAAACGTCAAAGCGATAACCCTTTGATCGGGGCTGGCCCCCTTGCGTGCCCGCGCGAATTTAAACTGTAAACTGGTCAAGCTTCCACGGCTCAGGGTCAAATCCACATCAATCAAGGCATCACACACCGCTGCCGCCAACGCCTTTGATGCCTGAAACCCTGCCGCATCACTGTGAATATCCACCCCCAGATCATGCAAGGCGCCCGCACCGGTCTGACTGGATAAATCCCGCACTTTTTCTTCGCCCAAAGCGATATAAAAACCGGGCAATGCCCCGCTTGGCACCGCATCATATATATTTCCGCCCACCAATGCCGTCACCGCCGCATCCCCGGTCAAAACCGCAAAAACCGCTGTCTGTAACGCTTCCGAGATTGCATAACTCATGCCACAACCTCCGCCCGCGCCCAGCACTCCAGATAAAGCCCCGCTTCATCATAGGGCGCCACCGCATCAATCACATAGGCCCGCGTCCCATCGTTAAATCGTTGATCCGCACGCGGGCGCATGTCCGACCCGTCAGGGGCAGAGCGCACCAAAATACGGTACCGCACCACCGAAACAGGTGTGCCATCACCATTCCTGATACGCCCGCTGCGCGCGTCCACATTGGCCCATAAATTACCCAATACCGACCAGCTTTCCACAAAGCCACCGGCCCCGTCAGGGGTTTTCACCGCCTGCTCCAGCGTTAATTTCCGTGTTAAATCAACCACCATCACGCCCCCCGCTTTAACCGCAAGACACGATAAGGTTCGATCAGACTTAACGCTGCCATCGGCACAGCCTCACCGGTGCCCGAACGGTTTTCATAAGCATTCGCCGCCACAAGCAGCACCGCTTGGCCCAAATCACTTGGCACATCCGCCCAGTCAGGCCCGAACCCCGCGTCAAAGACCACCTCAACGGCACCACCCGCAGATAGTTTGGGTAAAACCGTATTCGTCGCTTCAATCGCAGGGCAAATATCATCAGGCACAAAGCGAAAATCAGCCGTATCCGCCAGCACCTCGACACCTGCGACATCAATCAACTTCACCGCCGTCACACCCGATACAGGCCGCACCGGCAAGACTTGCCGCAAAACATCACGCCAGTGCGTCAACTGCCAGGAATACTGCTTTTGCAATAAAATCCGCCCGGCACGCGCCTCAATCGTTGAAATCGCCGCCCGCAAATACGCTTCCAGCAATTCATCTTGCAAATCACTGTCGGCAAACCCCGTACCAAGCCGCAAATGCGCCTTGAACTGCGTAATCGGCAGGGCAGCTGTTAAAACAGATGTCAATTCCGTTAAAATCATAAAACTCTCCAAATTTGAATAAGGACGCCCCCCACATCGCTCGAACGGAGGGAAGCAGCTAGACGACACAAGGGGCGTCCAAAGCACGGGGGCATTTCCGCCCCCGCTCATCCACCCCTGTCAGGGGGTGTCTGTCTCAATATTAAAGTGCGAATTTCAGCAGTTTGATCGCGTTAAAATCGCTCACATCACCACCCACACGTTTGGTTGCATAGAACAAAACGTTTGGTTTCGCGCTGAACGGATCACGTAAAATACGTAAATCAGGACGTTCCGCCACCGTATAACCGGCATTGAAATCACCAAAGGCAATCGCAGGCGCCCATGTGGCAATGTCGGGCATGTCCTCGGACACCAGCACAGGGTAGCCCATCAAACGCGCAGGCTCGCCCGCGGCCAATCCGTCGGACCACAAGAAACGACCATCGGCATCTTTCATCTTGCGCACAGCACCTGCGGTTTTCGAATTCATCACGAAGCTTGCATTGGCACGGTATCGCGCACCCAGTGCATAAACCAGATCCACAATCGCATCCGCCGGGTTCGCAGCGGCAAAATCACCGTCAACACCCGTTAGAATGTGACCAATTTCGCCCCAAACCTCGGTGCCGTTGCCCGCAGACGGATAGGTCAGGAAGCCAGTGGGCTTATCCACCCCGTCACCGGACCCAAACGCATTGCCTTCCGCACGCGAAAACTTGTCGGCAATACGTTCCGCCAACCAGCCTTCCACATCAAACGCGCTGTCATCCAGCAAACGTTGCGATGCTTTCGGCAGGGCCGACAATTCATGCAACGGAATAGTGATACGCTCCACTTGCGGCGTGGAACTTTCCACACTATCCACAGTTTCGCTGGCCCA
>DAOUQS010000421.1 GCA_030625465.1 Amylibacter sp.
AAAAAACATGAACACCCTGACTCTTCGCCAGGTAGCAATCGATACCTATAAAGAAAACGTCGCCTACCTGCACCGGGATTGCAAGCTGTATCGTAGTGAAGGGTTCCAGGCCCTGAACAAGATCGAAATTCACAAACAGAATAATGGGCAACCGATCATAGCTGTACTGAATGTTGTCGATGATGATTCCATTACTGCACCAGGCGAATTGGGCTTATGTGAACAGGCTTTCAGTCAGCTTGGAGTTAAAGAAGGGGTAGCAGTACGGATCGCCCATGCGAGAAAACCTGCCTCGCTCAAGGCCGTACGCAGGAAGATCGCCGGAGATCGTCTAAATTTTTACGATTACCTGGGTATCGCTCGGGACATAGTCGGCAACCGCTACTCGAAGATCGAGATAGCCGCTTTCCTTGTTGCATGCTCTGAAACCGGTCTCGAGCGTGACGAAGTATTGCACCTGACCAATGCCATGATTGATACTGGTAAACGTCTTGACTGGGGAGAGCCCCTGGTCGTTGACAAGCATTGCATTGGCGGTATTCCAGGGAATCGCACCACCATGCTCATCGTTCCCATTGTGGCTGCACACGGCATGCTGATACCCAAGACCTCCAGTCGCGCCATCACCTCACCCGCCGGTACAGCAGATACAATGGAGGTCCTGGCCGAGGTAGAACTTTCGCCGGATAAGCTGCACGAGATCGTGCGAAGTCAACGAGCCTGCCTGGCATGGGGTGGTACCGCAGGACTGGCGCCGGTAGATGATGTTCTTATATCTGTGGAACGACCGCTTTCGATGGATTCCCCTGGTCAGCTGGTTGCATCAATCCTGTCAAAAAAGCTTGCTGCGGGAGCTACCCACCTGATAATCGATATTCCGATTGGCGCAACGGCCAAGACCCGAAGCCGCAATCAGGCATTGGCCCTGCGCAAACTATTCGAGTACGTTGGTGATCACCTCGGGTTGCATCTTGAAGTAGTACTGACTGATGGAGGCCAGCCTGTTGGCCGGGGCATCGGCCCCGTACTGGAAGCACGCGACATTATGCAGGTACTGGAAAATGATCCGGCTGCCCCTATAGATTTACGTGAAAAGGGCTTGCGGCTTGCGGGCAGGATCCTTGAGTTTGACCCCGATGTGCGGGGTGGACAGGGCTATGCCATTGCG
>DAOUQS010000074.1 GCA_030625465.1 Amylibacter sp.
ACGAAAGGCAGAGTCTGTTTCTGTTGAATGGTGGTGGATATGGATGACGTGGCCAGCTTGTGCGCGAAACGCTGTCAGCAAAGCCCCGATATTCTGTTCCGCTTGCGGGCAGGATCGCACACCACCCGTGGCATCACGGTAGGAAAACGCCTTTTGCACGTCGATCACCAGCAAAGCTGTTTTCATTGCTACACGCCCAGACAATGCCGCATGATGGCTTTTTGCGCGTGCAGGCGATTTTCAGCCTCGTCAAATACCAACGATTGCGGGCCATCCATCACTTCGGATGTGATTTCTTCTTCGCGGTGCGCAGGTAAGCAATGCATGAAAACCGCGTCTTTGCCGGCGGTTTGCAACAGCGCATTGTTCACCTGATAGGGCCGCAACAGATTGTGGCGGCGTTCACGGGCGGATTGCTTATCGTGCATCGACAACCATGTGTCGGTGACGATCAGATCAGCCCCTTCAACCGCTTTATGGGCATCGCGTTCGATCGTAACGGTAGCACCTTTTTTGCGCGCGTAACCAATGGCTTCAGCTTCAGGTTCCAGATTGGCAGGGCCTGCAAATGTCAGGTCAAACCCGAATTGACCGGCTGCGTGCAGGAACGACGTACACACATTGTTACCGTCGCCCATCCAGACAACTTTCTTGCCCTTGATTGATCCGTGATGTTCCTCATACGTCATCACGTCGGCCATGATCTGGCAGGGATGCGTGCGGTCGGTTAGACCGTTGATTACCGGAACGGATGCATATTCCGCCATTTCCAGCAAAACACTTTCATCGAACGTGCGGATCATAATCATGTCGACATAGCGCGACAAAACGCGGGCAGTATCGGCAATGGTTTCACCGTGGCCCAGCTGCATTTCAGAGCCGGACAGGATCATTGATTGTCCACCCATCTGGCGCACGCCTACATCAAAGGAAACGCGCGTACGGGTGGACGGCTTTTCGAAGATCAACGCGACCATGTGGTTGGCCAATGGCGCATCCGCATCAGGCGTGCCTTTGGGCAGATCAGCGCGCGCGACCTTCATCGCTTTGGCTTGGACCAGAATTTTGTGCAGATCACCTGCGTCGGTTTTGTGGATGTCCAGAAAATCAGTCATAATGTAGCCTCTATTGCTGTGGCGGCTTGTTCAAGACGTGCCACTGCTTCGTCAATTTCGTCGTTCGAGATATTCAAGGGCGGTAACAGACGGATCACGTTGGCCCCACCCGGAACCGTTAGAACCTTAGCGTCGTAGCCCGCGTTAACCACATCCATATTGGTCACTTTACACGCGATGCCCAGCATCAGGCCAGACCCGCGCACTTCAACAAAAATATCCGGATGGCTTGCAACAAGCCCTTCCAGACGCTGGCGCAAACGGCCCGCTTTGGCACTGACCGCGCCCAGAAACTCAGGGGTGGCAACAATGTCCATGACCTTGCTGCCAACAGCACAGGCCAAAGGGTTGCCGCCGTAAGTTGACCCATGCGAACCTGCCACCATACCCTTGGCCGCCTCTTCCGTCGCAAGGCACGCGCCCAGTGGAAAACCGCCGCCGATACCTTTGGCGATGCCCATAATATCAGGTGTGATGCCTGACCATTCATGGGCAAACAATTTACCTGTACGGCCCATGCCGCACTGGATTTCGTCAAAGATCAACAACAGGCCGTTTTCATCACAAAGCCTGCGCAGACCTTTTAGGTAATCGTCGGACAGCGGTATAATACCGCCTTCACCCTGCACCGGTTCAACCATGATAGCGGCAGTTGTCGCGTCAATCGCGGCTTCCACCACATCAAGATCACCCAGATCCAGATGTTTGAACCCCGGCAGTAACGGCCCGAAACCCTTGGTCAGCTTTTCTGCCCCGGCGGCAGAGATCATCCCCAATGAGCGGCCATGAAAGCTGTCATTGAAAGTGATAATATCCACCCGTTCGGGGTTGCCGTTTTCATGGTGGTATTTGCGCGCCATCTTGACACAACACTCCATGCTTTCAGTGCCCGAATTGGTCACGAAAACCGTGTCGGCAAAAGTATGTTCCACCAGCCGATCAGCCAAAGCCTGTTGGTTGGGAATGTTATACAGGTTCGATGTGTGCCAAAGCTGTGTCGCCTGCTCTTGCAACACTGAAACCAATTCAGGGTGCGCATGGCCCAAGATGTTTACCGCGATCCCGCCGCCCATATCCAAATAGCGTCGGTTGTCTGCATCCACAAGCCAGCTTCCTTCGCCACGGACGAAAGTAAGCGGTGCACGGGCATATGTCGGCAGCACTGAAGGGATCACGATTTTTACTCCTGTTAAGTTTATAAGAATACGCAGGGTTTGCAGGAAGTGGCCGTTAAGTCAATTCTATAAATTCAATCGGTGCAGTAACTGATATTTAGTGACTACCGTGACATAATTGGCTTTCTTTAGAAAAGCACTGGTATCACCCCGCAGGTTCGTTTAAATAAAGAGGCTAGCCTTATTTTTGGCCCCATACTGGAGTATCCGATGTCTTGGACAGATGACCGCGTAGAAATACTGAAAACCATGTGGATGGAAGGGAATTCCGCCAGCCAGATCGCCAAAGAACTGGGCGGTGTGACCCGCAATGCCGTGATTGGCAAGGTGCATCGTTTGGGCCTGTCCAATCGTGCAACCCCTTCTAAAGCCAAGGCAAAAGCGGCGCCAAAGGCGAAAGCGGCACCAAAGACCAAGGCACCGGCGAAGCCCAAAGCTGTCGAAGTGTCTTCGACATCAATGTCGGTGACTATTCCGCCGCGCAAGCCAATTATCACAGCCGGACAGCCCCTGCCGCCGCAGCCCTCGAATAGCGAGATCAGCGCCGAGGCTTTGCAAAAAGTTGCAACGGTTGAAAAAGAAGCCAAAAAACTGACCTTGATGGAATTAACCGAACGCACATGCAAATGGCCAATCGGCGATCCGGCAACCGAGGACTTCTGGTTCTGCGGTTTGGCCGTGGAAACCGGAAAACCTTATTGCGAAGCCCATAACGGTGTTGCATTCCAACCGATGTCAGCACGACGTGATCGTCGGGCACGCTAAAATTTAACGGTTTCTACTGGATATTATGGCATTTGTGATTATCTTTATTATAAAGAGAAACCGAACCTTAGGTTAAACCATGATCTGCTATAGCTTGAAATGTGAAAACGACCACAGCTTTGACAGCTGGTTCCAATCCGCTGAAGCTTTTGAAAAATTACTGGGTGCGGGCATGGTCAACTGTTCGGTTTGCGGTGTCTCCAGCGTGGAAAAGGCGATCATGGCGCCGCAAGTGCGCATCAAGCACAAAAAAGGGCAGAAATCCGGCCCGTTATCCGCACCGGCGTCCCCTGCGGAACAGGCCATGGCCGAGATTCGCAAGAAAGTTGAAGAAAACTCTGAAAATGTCGGCAAGGACTTCGCAGCCGAGGCCCGTGCCATCCACCATGGTGACGCCCCTGAACGTTCAATCTATGGCGAGGCTAAAATGCAGGATGCCAAAGACCTGGTCGAAGACGGGATCAGGGTCACGCCATTGCCTTGGGGTAATAAGGACAAAGTCAACTAAAGCCACCTGCGTTTTTGTTAATCAGCCGCACCACCCTGAAATGCATTACCACCTTTGTAATCACACGGCGCTTCCTGCATTTCCAGATGCAGTCCGGTGCCAGTATAGGGGTTGGCACGCGCCAGATCCTCATCAAACGTGATACCCAGACCCGCCGCAGTGGGCGCGTGGATAAACCCGTCTTCCCAGTGGATTGAGCCCTTGATCAGGTCAGCCGCAAAACCGTTTGTACCGGTGCCGATGGTCTCCACCATCAACAGGTTGGGAATATTTGCGGCCAGTTGAATGTTGGCCGCCCATTCCACAGGCCCCGCATAAAGGTGCGGCGCGATTTGCGCATTATAGACTTCCGCCATTGCCGCGATTTTCTTGGTTTCCAGAATACCACCCGAACGCCCCAGTGCCGGTTGCAATATGTTTGCCGCCCCAGCGCGTAACACAGGCGCAAATTCAGCCTTGGTTGTCAGCCGCTCGCCTGTCGCCACGGGAATGCGCACAGCACGGGCCACGGTTGCCATGGCTTCAACATTGTCAGGCGCGACCGGCTCTTCATACCAAAGCGGATCATATGGCTCGATTGCGCGGCCCAGACGAATGGCACCCCCGGTTGAAAACTGCCCGTGCGTGCCGAACAACAGATCAGCCTTATTGCCCACCGCCCCGCGAATGGCCGCGCACATGCGCACACTTAGGTCGATATCCATCATGGCGGGCATATGCCCACCACGCAGAGTATAGGGGCCAGCGGGATCGAACTTTACCGCGGCAAAGCCCAGTTTGACCATTTCCGTGGCGCTTTCCGCCTGCATATCGGGCGATGTCCAGTATTCATTCAAATCATGGTGCGGCAGCGGATAAAGATAGGTGTACGAGCGGATACGCGCGTTCATCAGCCCGCCCATTAATGCATAGATCGGCCGATCATGCGCCTTGCCCAGAATATCCCAGCAAGCGATTTCCAGCCCCGAAAATGCGCCGATCACGGTTGGGTCAGGCCGTTGGGTGAAGCCACCCGAATAGGCGCGGCGGAACATCAGTTCTATATTTTCAGGGTTTTCCCCTTCCATATGGCGCGCAAAGACATCCGCGATAACCGCCTGCATTGCGGTGGGCCCGACGGCGGCTGCATAAACCTCGCCGTAGCCGACAATGCCGTTATCGGTGGTTAATTTAACAAAGGTAAAATACCGCCCGCCCCAGTTCGGCGGCTGGTTGCCAACCACAAAAATTTCCAGATCTATCAGTTTCATATACCGCCTCCGTTTGGCAAATTTCGGCTTTTCACCGCGAATGGTCAAGCAAACTAAATTAGTAAACTAATTTAGTATTTTTCAGAACGGTAAACTACAGAAACCACCCAAAGCCCATGCAGTTCCGTTAATCAAAAATAATCACATTACGCCGCGATTTACCCGCTTTGGTATCGGCAATCGCCTGATTTATCTGGTCCAGAGAATAACGGTTTGCAATCAGCTGGTCCAGCTTCAGACGCCCGGCAAAATAATGTTCCAGCAGCACCGGAATATCACGTTGCAACACCGTATCACCCATCTTTGTACCGCGCAAAATCTGACTGTTCCCCGCAACCTCTACCGGCTCAATCCCCATTTCCTGCCCGCTGGCGGTCATGCCGACCATCACCAGTTCACCGCGCGGGGCCAGATAGGTTAATGCCGCATTATAAGCCGCAATAACACCCACAGTCACGAACACATAATCCACACCGCGCCCGCCGTTTATCGCGTGTATTTGTGCTACCACATCCTTGTCAGTTGCATCGACCACATGGGTCGCGCCAAATTCCAGCGCGCCATCCAGCTTTGATTGCGAAATATCCAGTGCGATGACACAAGAGGCCCCCGCCAGCACCGCCCCTTGAATAGTATTCAGCCCGACACCGCCCGCACCAACGACCACAGCACTGGCCCCTTCGGGCATTGCGGCGGCGTTTGTAACCGCCCCGATGCCAGTGATCGCACCGCACGCCAGCAAGCTTGCCGCATCCATTGCGATGCCATCCGGCAATCCGATCACCTGGCTTTGATCCACAATCACCTCTTCGGCAAAAGCGGCCGTTGCCAGCCCGTGTTCCAACACTTCGCCGTTCGCCGCGCGCAAAGGTGATGCCGCCACGCGGTCGTAAGCTGTTTCACAATTGGTGGGATGCCCATCCGCACAGGTCGGGCAGGCCCCGCAAGACCGGATCAGTGTGACCAGAACCGCGTCACCCACGGCAAGCCCGTCAACATCTGCGCCCAAGGATAGCACCGTTCCTGCGGCCTCATGCCCGTAAACCGCCGGCAAATGCCCGCCCCATGCACCTTGCGCAAACATAATATCGGAATGACAGATCGCACAGGCCGCGACCTTGACATGCACCTGCCTCGCCTGAACCGGGGCCAGACTGGCGTCTTCGATCACCAAAGGCTTTCCAAACGCGCGGCAAACAGCAACTTTCATACCCAAATTCCCTTTTCCATAATAATGACCCGTTTCAGGCGATAATCCATTAAAAAAGCGACATGCAGCTGTCGGGAAGTTGCATTTGACCAAACTAACCCCTTTCACAATCCACCCAGCTTCGCTACACGCGGGCCAAACACACATGATTAGGACGTATTCGTGGCCCGCTTCACCACTATTTCAGATTTCGCCCGCGCCTTTCGCAAGGAAGACACAAGCGGCACACAGACTGCCCTGACCTTTGGCCAGTCAAGGATTGAGATCCTGTCCGGCCTGACCGTAGCCCTTGCCCTTGTACCAGAGGCGATTGCTTTTGCATTCGTTGCCGGCGTTGACCCGTTGGTCGGCCTCTATGCCGCCTTTATCGTCGGGCTGATCACGGCTGTATTCGGCGGTCGTCCGGGAATGATTTCAGGGGCCACCGGGGCTTTGGCGGTTGTGATGGTATCACTGGTTGCCAATCATGGTGTGCAATATCTGTTTGCCACCGTGGTTCTGATGGGCACGCTTCAGGTGCTTGCGGGCATTTTCAAACTGGGCAAGTTTATTCGTATGGTACCACATCCGGTGATGCTGGGTTTCGTCAACGGTCTGGCGATTGTGATATTCTTGGCACAAATGGAACAGTTCAAAGTTACGGGATCTGACGGGCATAATACCTGGATGACAGGCACCACGCTTTATATCACCCTTGGTCTGGTTGCTGCCACTATGGCTATCATCTGGGCCACGCCGAAAGTCACCAAACTTGTGCCTGCTCCCTTGGCGGCCATCGGTCTGGTTGCCGCCGCCGTTATCCTGTTCGATATACCGGTACCCCGCGTCGGGGATCTGGCTTCGGTCAAAGGCGGCTTGCCGCAGTTTGCCATCCCTTCGGTTCCGTTCAATCTGGAAACCCTGCTCATCATCTTTCCATACGCCATCATTCTGGCCGCTATTGGCTTGATCGAAAGCCTGCTAACGCTGAACCTTGTCGGCGAGATCACCCGCCAACGCGGTGGCGCTTCCAAAGAATGCCTTGCGCAGGGTAGCGCCAATATCGTTACCGGATTTTTCGGCGGTATGGGCGGTTGTGCCATGATCGGGCAATCCATGATCAACGTCAATTCAGGGGGCCGCACCCGTCTGTCCGGCATTGCAGCCGCCATATTCCTGCTGATCTTCATCCTGTTCGCCAGCGGCATTATCGAGATGATCCCGTTGGCCGCCCTGGTCGGTGTGATGTTCATGGTGGTGATCGGCACATTCGCTTGGCAGTCCATTCGCCTGATGCGCCGTATCCCCTTGTCTGATGCGTTGGTGATCTTGTTGGTCACAGGCGTCACCGTGGCCCACGATCTGGCAACCGCCGTAGTCGTCGGTGTTATCACATCCGCACTGGTTTACGCATGGAATGCCGCCGCACAAATTCAGGCCCGTCCGCACGCGTCAAAAACCGAAAAAGGCGCGCTGGTCTATGACATTCATGGGCCGCTGTTCTTTGGTTCCGCCACACATTTTCAGGAAATGTTTGACCCGGAACACGATCCTGACACCGTGATCCTGGACTTCCAGCAATCGCGCGTTGTTGACCAGTCAGCCCTGCAAGCGATTGAGGCTGTCGCGGATAATTATGCCAAAGCCGGTAAAACCCTGAAACTGCGCCACCTGTCAAAAGACTGCTACCGCCTGTTGCGCAGTGCGGGCCAGTTGATGGTCGAAACCAACGATGATCCCAGCTACCGCCTAGCGGTCGATTACGACATCAAACTGGGGCGTATCGGCGGGCATTGATCGACACCGATTAGCCGTGTTCGCGGCGCCCGACACCCCATAGGCATAGCAATTCCACCGCTATATGCGCCCCCGCAATCGCGGTGGCCCCTGTGGTGTCATAAGGCGGCGAGACCTCGACCACGTCCATACCCACAAGGTTAACCCCCGCCAAATCACGCAACATGATCGCCGATTGCGCCGAGGTCAGCCCACCCCAGACCGGCGTGCCGGTACCGGGCGCATAAGCCGGATCAAGCGCATCTATATCAAAGGTCAGATAGGTCGCATTATCACCGACAATCGCTTTGATCTGGCGCGCGGTTTCTTCAGGGCCTTGGGTGTGTACTGTGCGCGCGTCGATGATATTGACGCCAAGCGTGTCTTCGTTGGTGGTGCGTATGCCAACCTGAACCGAGCGTTCAGGCACCACGATACCGTCTTTCACCGCCTTATAAAACATCGTGCCGTGATCAATGCGCCCATAGTCATCATCGGGCCATGTATCGGTGTGGGCGTCAAACTGGATCAGCGACAAAGGCCC
>DAOUQS010000276.1 GCA_030625465.1 Amylibacter sp.
CCAAAGCGTGACGATTGCCGCCGGTTATAACTTTGGCACCTTTTGCCGTGGCATCCGCAATATGTTCTTCAACCTTTTCAACGCCGGCCATATCAATCAGCGGGCCTGCGACAATGCCGTCTTCCAGCCCGTCACCGACCTTCATATTGCCCACAGCAATCGCCAGTTTTTCCGCGAATGCATCATAAACGCCTTCTTGTACGTAAATCCGGTTGGCGCAAACACATGTCTGGCCATTGTTGCGGTATTTTGAAATCATGGCGCCTTCAACTGCGGCGTCCAAATCCGCGTCGTCAAACACGATGAACGGTGCATTACCACCCAGTTCCAGTGACAGTTTCATAATCTTGTCAGAGCATTGTTTCATCAAGATGCGGCCCACTTCGGTGGAACCCGTGAAGGTTAGTTTGCGCACATGCGGGTGGGTGCAAAATTCCAGTCCTATGGCGCTGGCACGGGCCGATGTCAGTACGCTGAAAATGCCTTTTGGCACGCCGGCGCGTTCCGCAATAACCGCAATGGCAAGGGCGGAAAGCGGTGTTTGTTTGGCGGGGCGGGCAACAAAGGCACAACCGGATGCCAATGCCGGCCCCAATTTACGGGTGATCATTGCGGCCGGGAAATTCCATGGCGTGATAGACGCCACAACGCCGACAGGCTGTTTGATCACAGTAATACGCTTGTCGCGTTGGTGGCCGGGAATGGTTTCACCGTAAACCCGTTTGGCTTCTTCTGCGAACCATTCGAAAAAACTGGCGGCATAAAGGATTTCGCCGCGCGCCTCTGCGAAAGGTTTGCCCATTTCGGCGGTCAGGATCGCACCCAGATCATCGGCGTTTTCAACCATCAGTTCGAACATTTTGCGCACGACCGCACCGCGTTCTTTGCCGGTCCAGTTGGCCCATTCCTTTTGCGCTTTGGCGGCAGCCTCAATCGCGAATGTCGCATCTTCCACCTGCAAATCAGGTAAAGCGGCCAGAACATCGCCGCGTGCGGGGTTGGTAACTTCGAAAGTCGCACCATCTTTGGCCTCAACCCATTCGCCGGCCACATAGGCCTTGGTTGCAAGTAGTGAAGGGTCTTTCAGGATCGACCTTAGGTTTGTGACATCAAGCATTTCGGGCACCTTTGCATTAACATTTCTATATTTAACGCATGCGTGCCACATTCACGAACCATGTGCAATCTGGCTTATCGTATATTTTGATTAACCGAAATGTTCAGCTCATTTAACTGGTCGTCATCTTTGACATATGGCCCGGTTCGGATTTCCACATATTTTAACGGAATTTTGCCGAGGTTCACAATTTTATGCGCGATCCCGTTCGAAATATGCGTCGACTGCCCTTCATAAAGCTTGATGCAATGATCGGGTAATTCGATTTCGGCATAACCGTCCAGAACTGTTATTTGCTTGCTGGCGTGGATATGACAGGCGGTTTTCACCCGGTGATCAGGTGAAACTGTCATGATCATAATACGTGAACGGTCCGCGATGAATAGATCATTAACCATAGGCAAGCCGCCCTGAATAAGGGCCAGCGGCTTGGGTGGAATATGTTGTGTGATTTCATTAACCATATTCGAAATCTAGGTAACAAATCTTAACGAGATATGAATGTTTCAAAAAATTAACCATAAATACGGCTGGTAAGACCGGATTAAACCACCATATAAAGGCAGAACTGTCAGTAAAGGTGGACAAATGCGCTGGGTAAAATGGATTCTTACGGCATTGCCTATTATTTTTGTCGCGGGCATGCTGCACTACACCTTGCCGCAACGCGATGTTGTGCGCATCACAAATACTGAGATCCTGCGTTCCGACCTTTCCGGCTGGAACCGTATTTTCTATGCGCGATCCGATGGTGGCAATGCGGTAACGGACACACGCGATGTGCGTCTGCTAAATGCGGTTTACCCCAATGGCAAAGTTATTGTGTTTCGCAACGAAGATACAGGATGGTTCCGCTGGCCGCCTTACTTCAAGACCAACAGCTCGGACGTATCTGCGGTCGCGGAAAACCTGAAATCCACCGCCGCCGAGCCGCAATGGGTCTGGGTCAAGCATTATGGCTGGCGTTTTTCGCCTTTGTCGATTTATCCAAACGCAATTTCGATAAAACCTGCAAGTGGGCCGGATGCCGGATATATCCCGTGGTTCAATATCGGTTTCTTTATCGTCATGGGCCTGCTTGGGCTTGGTGCTTTTCGTATGGTGCAACGCTTCAAACGCCGCCGCATTGATCCGGTACTGGACGATATAGAAGAAAGCTGGGACGATGCCGGCACAAGCACACGTGGATTTATCGGACGTATCCGGGATAAAATATCAGATACCACGAAATAATCACTAGAATCTTCTGGAAACTTTGATCACGGTCAGGCAAAACTTGTTCAAATATAACTTTCGGAGCAAGCACATGATCCCTTATCGTTCACGCACTTCCACACATGGCCGCAACATGGCAGGCGCCCGCGGCCTTTGGCGCGCAACCGGCATGACTGACGGGGACTTCGGTAAACCGATTATCGCCGTGGTCAACTCTTTTACCCAATTCGTTCCCGGCCATGTGCATCTGAAAGACATAGGTCAACTTGTTGCGCGTGAAATAGAAGCCGCCGGTGGTGTTGCCAAGGAATTTAACACCATCGCCGTGGATGACGGGATTGCCATGGGTCACGACGGTATGCTTTATTCGCTACCCTCGCGCGAAGTTATTGCCGATAGTGTCGAATACATGATGAACGC
>DAOUQS010000313.1 GCA_030625465.1 Amylibacter sp.
TTGTTAACGAAAGCATTGCCATAACAGCGCATAAAAATGCCAGAATATGTTTCATCATCTCACAGCCATTTCTTCAGGGTTAAATACAACTTCAATTTGTCGCCATTGTTCATATTTTTCACTTGGTAAATCATAAGGCGCACAACGGATTAACGCCCGCCTGCCCGCTTCGAATGCTTGTCTTGTTGTGCCGGTCGGTGTGCCTACGGGGTCAATTAGTTTCGGACTTCCCATCAACTTGCCATCCCGGTTCAATTCAATGGCGATAACAACCACCAGATCATCCGCATTTTGCAAACCTATCGGTACATTCCAGCATTTCTCAACCGCCAGAACCAATCCGGCCCGTTCACCGCCCGTTAATGGCGGGCCAACAGGCAGCACCGGTCTATTATTTTCGGATTCCGCTTGTGCCAATGCTTTGGCAATCTCATCCGCTGTATTATCTTGCACAGGCGCAGGTTCTACAAGCACGGGCGCATTTATTTCAGCCACGCGTTCTTTCATATCGCGCGGCCGGGGCCGTGGTGTTCTTGATGTGGTCGGCGCATATTCACTGGGTTTTTCCGCTTCGATCACGATCTCTGTCGCGGCCTCTTTCGGGGCTTGATCTTCTACCGGCTCTGCCGTTTCTGTAGCGGTTTCATATGGTGTGGCTTCTTCCTGTATGGTTTCCGCTTCTTTCGCATTTATATCAGGTTTCGGGGCCGATTGCGTATCAATACGCGGTGCAGGTGTCGGTTCCGGCGCGATCATCGCAACTTGTTCTTCAGGCTCCGGATCTTTTATATCTGCCGGTTGTTCGATTGCTGGTGCAAGCTCTTGCGTTGGTTCCGGGGCTTTAATTTCAGGTGCTTTTGCCTCTTCCGGTGAGGTCTCTGGTGCTGTGGATTGCAAAACCGCAAAATCATCAGATGTGATAATACTCACTTCTGAAATTTGCACAGCTTCACTGACTGGCGCCTTAAACAAAGCGCCCCCGAACACCATCAATCCGATAGCCCCTATATGCACAACACCTGATATTTTGGTCCCGATTTCCACGCAACACCTCAGCCGCCCTGGTCGTTCAATTTCGGGCCACCTGCATCGGTGACCAAGCCAATATCACGAAAGCCACCTGCGTTCAGCGCGCCCATGACCTGCATTACAACCTCATAAGGCACCGCGCCATCGGCCCGCAAAAAGACTTTGTCATCTTCGCGTTCAGCTGCGATGGCCTGCAATTTTGGGATCAACGTATTGCGATCTATTTCGGTATTTTGCAACTCCAGCGTTCCATCCGCGGTAATGGTGATCGTCAATGGTTCTTCTTGCTCTGAGGGCAAGGCTGTTGCCGCTGTTTTAGGCAGCTCAATCGGTACACCCACGGTCATCAATGGTGCGGCCACCATAAATATGATCAGCAACACAAGCATCACATCAACAAAAGGTGTGACGTTAATCTCAGCCATTGGTTTGCGTTTTTTGTGACTTCTACGGCGTTTTCCGCCAGTACCGCCATCCCTATCCAATACACCTGCACCCATGTTTCAGCCCCTATGCATCCAGTTGTCGCGACAGAATTGTGGAAAACTCGTCGGCAAAACTATCATAGTCACCGATAATGCGATCCGCATCTGTCGACAGTTTATTGTAGAAAATAACCGCAGGGATCGCGGCAAACAACCCAAGAGCAGTTGCCGCTAGGGCCTCGGAAATACCGGGGGCAACAACGGCCAGATTGGTGTTTTGGTGAATAGCTATTTGTTCAAAGGCATTTTTTATGCCCCAAACCGTCCCGAACAATCCGACAAACGGCGCAATCGCACCGACAGTGGCCAAAAATGTCAGGCCGTTATTCAACTTTTCCGACTCGCGCCCGATGGCCACATCCATAGAGCGGTCGATACGTTGTTGCACACCCGCGATCATCTGCCCGTCAGACCTGTGCGATCTGCGCCATTCCGACATGCCGGATACGAAAATACGTTCCGAGCCGCCGGTCGGCGTGTCGCCCAGTTTCTGATATAACCCATCCAGCGGTTCACCCGACCAAAAAGCACGATCAAAGCGATCTGTGTCACCACGGGCCTTGCGGTAATTGATGAACTTTTGAATGATAATGCCCCACGACCAAAATGACGTGAAGATCAAGATCAACATCACCACCTTAACGGTGAAAGTTGCGCGTAAAAAAAGTGCCAACATCGAAAAATCGAGGTCTTGCACTGCACCCAGTGCTTCTGTTTCCATAAAACCGCTCGTTCTGCCTAATGAG
>DAOUQS010000092.1 GCA_030625465.1 Amylibacter sp.
GGTCTTTCAGGGCATCTATCACTATATTGTGGGGTAGGCGCATCAACTGTTGGGTTTGCGTCCATAAAATCGCTACCTCAATCGTGTGATCAGGGTAAATCTGACGAAGCCCCGACAAATAGGCCCCCATCTGGCGCAACAGGCCAAGCGGCACATCACCGGTTGTTTCAGGCACCCGTCTGTTGCTTTTGAAATCCACCGCCAGAACGGTGGTGCCCGTGACAATTAAACGGTCAATCGTGCCGTAAATACGCTTGCCATCCAGTTCGGGGATTTGCGCGGTAATATTAACCTCGGTTAATGCGGGGTTTTCAAAGACAGACGCCAAGGCATCTGCCGTTAAAACCCGGGTGACAATATCCAGAAGCTTTGCGATCTCTGCGGCATTCGATTGAGTGTCATAATTCTGAACAAGGGTTTCCGCCAGCTTGGCCCAATCCGGTTGCGGCTTGTTCGGCAGGTGTTCCAGCAACAAATGGATCAGGCTACCACGGCGCATGGCGGCCGCCTCATCCAGGCCATCGGTTTCAGAGGCCAGCGCCTTGGCCCCGCCCAAATCCGACGGCGAAAGGGTTTTTTCGCGCACGGCGGCGGCAGGTGCAGGCGAAGTCACCCAAGCGGGCATTGCACCTGCAACTTTGTGCGCAGGTTGATCACTTGCAATACAATCATCAATCCAATGCGCATTTTGCAGCACCAAACCGTTGTCTGTTTCGATTGCGCCTGCATTTTCCATGCCTTGCTGGACCAGCGTGTACCAGTTCAACGCCGGTTCTTTTTGCAACTTCCCTGCACCGCAAACTATTAACCATGTTTCAGCGCGGGTCATCGCCACATACAAAAGCCGCAGCTTTTCCTGCAAAGCCAGTTCACGCTTTGACGCTATCACATGTTGTTCCGTCTTGTTTTGTTCCGGCGCCGATGTTTTCCAGCCCATCAGATCCTTGCGCAAGGAAACCACTTCATCACGGTCTTTATTCTGTGTGGCGACGGTATCAGGCAGGATCACAATCGGGGCTTCCAACCCCTTGGCACCGTGTACCGTCATCACCCTGATCTGGCCGGAAGCCGCATCCATTTCACGCTTCAGTTCAACTTTGCCCGATGCAAACCAGTTCAAAAAACCTGTCAGTGTCGGGGCTTCTATTTGTTCATAGCGCATGGCCTGCGACAACAATTCATCAATACCGTCTTCGGCTTCTTCGCCCAAACGGCCCAACAGGTTTTCGCGACCTTTGTGGCGCGTTAAAATGCGGTCGATCAATTCATAGGGACGCATCCAGTCGGCTTTTGCCAGCACATCGTCAAGTACGGCCGCCGCATCCCTATAGCTATCTTTATTTTCCCGAAAGCTTTGCCACAAAGTCGCTTTGCGCCCGTGCGCCAGCGTGAACAACGCGCCTTCGCTGATATTCAACAAGGGTGAGCGCATAGCCTCGGCAAGCGACAGATTATCCTCTGGTGTGGTCGCGAACTTCAGCAGTGAAAGGATATCTTTCACCGCCAGTTCATCACCAACCATCAACCGATCAGCACCCGCCACATTCAACCCGCGCGCTTTCAGTTCTTTAAGGATGCCACGAAACAAAGGCGAGCGGCTTTGCACAAGGATCAAAAAATCACCTGCACGTGCCGGGCGCAGCTGACCGTCCGCTTCAATCATCCGCCCCGTATCTATGGTTTCTTTAACCCATTTTGCAATTTGCCCCGCCAGTATCTGGCGCGGATCATTCACACCGGGGCGATCCAGCGGTTCAAACCACGGCTTGTCATCGGGCTTTGGCGGTGCTTCAACCAGCGGCCACAATTCCACCCGCCCGGGCTTTTCATCCTTAAATGCGCGGTGCAAAACCTCGCCCATAATTCCTTTTCGCGCATCACCCACAAAGGTGTTATCGACAAGCCGTAAAATCGGTTCTGCCGAACGGAAAGAATGCAGCAAATCCTGCCTGTTCAACCGCTTCTCAATCGCCGTAAGCCGCGCATCAAACCAGTTACGCATTTCCCCGAAATACTTCGGATCTGCCCCCTGAAACGAATAAATCGACTGTTTTTCATCGCCGACAACAAATATCGTACGCATCACATCACTTGCCCCCGAGCCGGATGTAAACTCTTCGGTCAAACACTCGACCAACCGCCACTGATCCGGGCTGGTATCCTGCGCCTCATCAACCAGAACGTGGTCAATACCGCCATCCAGCCGGAACAAAACCCATTGTGACATAGAACTGTTTTTCAACAGTTCTTGCGCCTTTTCAATCAGGTCCTGATAATCCAGCTTACCGTGGATCAACTTGTAATGCGCATAAACCTTCAGGAACGGCTGCGCAAAATCATAAAGTGCCGTGGCGCGCGCATAGGCCTTGGCTGACACCAGCGTTTCGCGGGTGGCTTCAAGCTTTGCCATAAGGTCGTAAAGCCGGTTCAGTTCTTCCGGATGGGCCTTTTTAATCTGCGCCGTTGGCGGGCCTTTCAGCTTGGCTTCAAAACGGGTTTGATCCAGATGCGCCTTGGTTAAAAGTTGCAATTGCATGGCCGGGTCAGTGCTGGATAAAACCTGCGCATAGACCTTAGCCAACCCCAAATCTGTCTTTTTATCACTGGCCTGCAAAATAGGCAGCAGCCCCGTGATCAGCGATAAATCATCCTCTGTCACAGCATTTGCAATAATACTGTCCACCGTCATATCAGGCATCAACCCGAAGTCATTTCGCGTAGGTTTTTGGCAAAACCCGCGATGATTTTTCGCTATAGCTTGCAGCAAACTATCCAGGTCAGCACCCGTATAAAGGACAGCCAGACGTTCAAAAGCCGCACGCGCATCACCCTCTGCCAGTTGTTCCAGAATGTCGGCGCGCACCTGCTTGGCCTGACGGTCCTCGAATATTTCAAACTGCGGCGATATATGTGCTTCCAGCGGGAACTGCCGCAACAATGCATCACAAAACGCGTGGATGGTTTGGATTTTCAACCCACCTGGGGTTTCCAGTGCGGTTGCAAAAAGCGTTCTGGCCAAGCGCAGTTTTTCAGTTGTCAGCAGAGCCACATCTTCACCCAGTTCTGCCAATGCTTGACGCAGCTTATCATCTTGCATCATCGCCCATGCGCCCAGCCGTTTGAACAGGCGGTTCTGCATTTCAGCGGCGGCCGCATTGGTATAGGTCAGACACAGGATTTTCTGCGGATCGGTTTCGTGCAGCAACAAACGCGCCACACGATCCGTCAAAACACGGGTCTTGCCCGACCCGGCATTGGCCGACACCCAAGTAGAGGCAGTGGGGTCAGCCGCACTAATCTGTGCTAAGGTCGCGTCATCAAATTTGATCATGGCACCACCTTCACATCCAGCGCGTCGGTTTCTTCCCATTCGCCCAATCGCGACAGGTGATCGTAATCCGAACCATAGTTATCCATCTGCATTTTCAACCGCGCACCGTATCCGATACCACCGTCAAAATGGCTTTGCAGAAGCTGGATCAAATCCGCCCATGTGTCATCCGATAGATCAACCGCACGCACCTTATCAGGTGCTTTCAACCCAATATATTGCAAGGCAGAAACGCCCACAGCGTCAATCCCTTCAAAGCCGCCAACCTCGGCAATCGCGGCTTCCAGTTGCAACTGTTTATCAAACAAATCAATAATCTTGATCGCAGGCGGATCACCCGATTTGTAATCATAAATGATCAACTGCCCGTTTGCATCCAAATCCAGCCGATCCGCTTTTGCAGTCAAAGTGAAATCAAGCTCCATGGCTTTTCGCGCTCCCTTGACCTCTTGTGCGGCAATCGTTCCCTTTGTGGCGCGCATTTTTTCCGCCGCTACAAACCACCGTGCGATGCGTTGCAAACGCCCGAACCACAACCTGCGCGCAGAAGGCCAAGGCACATCATTTTTCAGAATATCTGCTGCCAGTTCCAGAAAATGATCCGGCGAATAGTCACCCAACTTCACCCGGTCAGATCCGTTATAAACCTCGACAATTTTGTGCAAAATAATGCCGCGTTCCAGCGCGTCCGGTTCCAGTCCGTAAGGTTTCAATGGGCGCAGTTTCAATATGGATTGCGCATAAATCTCGTATGGATTACGCACCAGGGTTTTGATCCGCGTTACCGACAGTTTTTTAGGGTGTGCCCCTTTGGGTGGTATGGGTGCGGGACGCGTGGCTTTAACAGGTTCGCCCGTTGGCCTGTCCAACCTACGCGCAAGGCTGATCCATTCGTCGCCGCGTGCGGTCATATCGGTTAATGCCTGCGCACCGATTTCATCCAAACCGCCCAACAGATTTTCCAACCGCGTCACCCAACGAGACGCCACAGTCGGGGCCTCGCCATCCCGAATTGCCCGCGATACAACAACCCTTTTTTGCGCAATCGCCTGTTGAAAATCATGGGCAGACAGACCAATTTTACGCTCGGGCAGCAACAGCCCAAGCTGCTTGCGCATGGCACGGTTCAACCACGGATCGGGGCTTGGTTTCTGTGGCCAAATCCCTTCGTTCAAGCCACCCAGAATAACCAGATCAGCGCCCTGAACCCGCGCTTCCAACGTGCCCCAAATGGCGATATTCGGATGCGGCGCATTGGCATCGCGGACATCCTCACTTTTCAGTTGGGAATATAAAAGGGCTGTATAATCGGCCGCAGTCCACGTGGTTTCATTGCCCACTTCGCGCTGTAATTCTTCAAAAACTTTTTGGGCCTTTTGCCCGTCGTTACCGTCCCATAAAGCGCCTGCATCCCCTTGGGAAAGTCGCATTAATAGGGCTGCGTGCAATTCCACCCAGTCTGACATTGGCCTTTTGGCAGCATCCGATAATCCGTCAAAACACCCCGAAACCCATGCAACCCAGTCCTGCACATCAGATAGCTTCGTTTCAGCCCAATCCTTTAACAACTGGAAATCAACCACAGGCGGGCCGCCACGTATAAGTGGCGTATCCCGATCCAGCGATGCCAATTCCAGATCGCGGGTCAAGCGCAGGTGATTATTTCTGTCTTGTGATTTATGCGTTCTGGGATGTTTCAGCACCGCGATTAATTCCGCAGGGGCCAGATCTTTGCCTATCAGACCTGCGGTCAGACGCAGAAAAATACCTGTGGGCGTCAGGTGCAGCGGTTCGCCCGCACTGTCGTCCGGAATGATATTCCAGCGTTGTAAATGTGTTGCAACCCGGCGGGTCAGATGCCGGTCGGGCGATATCAACACAGCGCTTTCATCCCGCTCGGCGGCTTCACGCAGACACACGGCAATGGCGCTTGCCTCTTCTTTCGGGGAGGCCGCTGAAATCATACTGATATTTTTTGTGGCATCAGGGATTAGCGGTATAAGGTTGGGCCCCTCTTCCAGCCATTGATCTGTCACCGGCGCGGGGCGCAGGGCCAATGACACAATTTTATTGCGCGCCTGTGAAAACACAGGCACTTGCACCCACGGCGGCAATGCAGTTGCATCCACATCCAGCTTGCCGGTCAACCGTGCCAGCATGGATTGCGGGTGATCATCATTTGATTTGTTGCCTGTCAGAATATCCCAAACCGGCTTTGGCGTTTCGGCATCAAACCCGGGTAAAACAACCGCCCCTTGCGGCAAACTTGCAACCGCTTTCATAAACAAGGCTGTGGCCCCCCGAGACCCGGTTGAGCCCGCAATAATGACCGGATGCGCCGGCGGATTAACCTGCCATTCATCTGCATAAGCCTGAACAACAGCACGCTGCCGCGCCTCGGTATCAACCAGTTGCTGCGCTGCCCAGTATTCGGTCATTATATTCAGAAACTTCAGGCTGCGCTGCCAATGTTCAGAGGCATTGCCGATCTCGATATTCTTCAGACGTTCAAGCGAAACACCTTCGCCGTGCATCTCGTCCAGCAAGGCCGCCAGCGTATCGGCCAACGCGAACACCGACGATCGCGGTGCCAGATCAGGTTGCAGGTCAATCAAACCCGCCACAAGATTTGCCAGCTTCAACCGCCGCGCCAAAGCGGATGCGGGCAAGGGCAAATCTGTGGGGCTTAATACATCCCCGGCCAGATCGGACAAGACTTTCAGTTGCGGCAGCAAAGTGGCACCCTGCTGTTTAAACAAATCTTCCAAACGCCGCGCGGCACGGCGCGTATTTAGATAAATAACTGTACGCGCAAAATCCTGTGGTGGCATATTTTCGGCACGCTTAAACAAGCCAGAAACAAAGCTTTGCGAAAAATCCGCCCCGACGGGTACATAAAAAACGCGGGCACTATCATTTGGTTTAAACATTGGCAGCTTTTTGTTCAGCAATTTTTATACCTTCCGGATGGCCCACATCAACCCATTCGCCTTCATAGATAATCCCGCCCAACCGATCTGATGCAAGCATCTTTTCCCAAAGCAGGCTGATGGAAAAGCAATTCTTTTCTATCGTCCCAAGCAGGTCGGTTTTAATGATTTGAACACCGGAATATACATAAGGCGCTTTGGATTGCGTGCCATTTCGCTGAAGCTTGTTATTATCATCCAAAAAGAAATCACCAATACCGGTATACCCATAGGCATTGGCGCATTTTATCAACAGAAGCAAACCATCCATTTCATCGGGGTTCCACGCAGTCAATAGTTGCTTAACAGGATTTTTTTCCAACCAAAGCGCGTCGCAATTAAGCGTAAGAACCGGATCGGCGCCAATCAGCGGCAATGCATTTTTCAACCCACCGCCAGTTTCCAGAACCTCTGGCTCTTCGCGGATGCATGCCACTGACAAGCGGGGCGCAAGATGTGCTTCCAGCTGATCCGCAAAGTAATGTGTATTTACAACAACGGAACCGATATTGGCTTCGGACAGGATATTCAGCGAATGGTCTATCATCGGCCTACCCAGAACGGGGACCATCGGTTTTGGGGTATTTTCGGTCAAGTGGCCCATCCGAGTTCCAAAGCCGGCGGCAAAGACCATCGCTACGTCAGGTTTCATTCTGCGCCTCTTTTATGCGGGTCAGAATTTCGGGGGTAGGTTCCGGGACATTTACATCAACCCAGTTTTTCAAATCTGCCAATTCCGGATAGCTTAAGTCATGCTGCAAATGCGCCCAGACGCGCGGGATCATATCAATGTAATGCGGCTTTGCATCCCGCACGCATAGGCGGGCAAAAATGCCGATAATTTTCAGGTTCCTTTGCGCGCCAAGCGCTGAATATGCATAGTTGAACGCGTCTTTCCTAAGTCCGGATTTTTCGATGAAATAGTCTTTCATCTTTGTCTGTAGCTTTTTCGATGTATCGCGCCGCGCATCTTCCAACAGTGAAACCAAGTCATATGCGGGGTGGCCGATCAGCGCATCTTGAAAATCCAGTAACCCGACGTTTTTGATGCCATTGCGTTCCGGCAACCACAAAAGGTTTTCGGCGTGGTAATCGCGTAAAACCAGCACAGGGTGCGGGGTTTGAATGGCGCCACAAACGGCTGTTACCTGATCGCGAAAGCTTTTCACCAATGCGTATGGGGTTACTTGCTGCGCTATGCCGGGCAGATACCA
>DAOUQS010000057.1 GCA_030625465.1 Amylibacter sp.
TGATTACGACCCGGTTCATCACAAGGTCATGTCTTTTGCGCAGCGATCAGGGCTTCAACCGCGTCTATGATGCTTTGAATGGATGATATATCGAATTGGGATGCCGCCGGATCATTGGCGTTAAACGGCACTTGCACATCAAAACATTCCTCAATGGCAAAGATGCATTCGACCAGGGCCATCGAGTCTATTCCCAACTGTTCCAGCGTCGCATCCGGCTTTACATCCTTTGGCTCCAGAAAAGCCTGTTCAGCAATGATTGCGATGATTTTGTCTGCTACAGACATCAGCCAGATTTCCCCATATGTCGTTCAAGCGCTTTATTTTCCATCATCGTCTTTGCGAATAACCGATTTCATCGCCTCTTCCAAGGCTGCAACTTTGGCCACAAGACGCGGTAAACGGCGAACCGCCTTATAAGACGCAATGTTAATGTCCATCTTGACCGCAGGGCTGCCCATCATCAGGCTTTTGGGTGGCACATGGGCTGAAACACCCGATTTTCCTGCGATAATCACATCCGATCCAACCCGCAGGTGATCTGCAATCGCAGCTTGTCCACCGATCACCACACGATCACCAATAACGGTACTACCGGCAACACCGGACTGACCGCAGATCAAACAATGGTCACCTATCGTAACATTATGTCCCAGCTGCACCAGATTATCCAGTTTTGTGCCATTGCCGATGCTTGTGTTTGCAATCGTGCCGCGATCAACCGTTACATTCGCGCCCAGTTCAACATTGTCACCGATCACAACAGAACCAAGCGAGTTTATGCGTGCGAACCCTGTTGTGGCGCGCGCATTCGATATGGTGCCCGACTTTTTGGCCTCTTCAATCGCACCGGCTTGTGGTGTGACAAAGGAAAACCCATCGGCACCGATCACCGCATTGGGCTGGCAAATAAAGTTCGCACCGATTTGCACACGCGCACCGATACGCACACCTTGATGCAATAATGCGTTAGGACCGATAACCACGTCTTCGCAAACAGAGCAATGGGAGCCAATCCGCACATTATCGCCGATGCTGACATTGGCGCCGATCACAACAAACGGCCCGATCGAAGGGTTTTCGCCTATAGTCGCACTTGGATCAACGATGGCGCTTGGATGTATGCCTTGCGGGAAATTGGCCTTGCGTTCAAAAAACTGCGTGACCCCTGATAAAACATAACGCGAGCGCGGTGCGAATATCGCCGCCTTTAGCCCCAAAGCTTCCCAGTCAGCCCCTTCCCAAAGGATTGCGGCAAGTGCCACGCCTTCTTGCAAAGCCTCGGTGTAGCTTTCTTCCATCGCCAAAGCCAGCTCATCGGCGTTTGCCGATTGCGGCTCGTTCACGGTTGTGACCGTCAGGCTTAAATCCCCTGCCGCTTCGGCACCGATAGCATCTGCGATTTCTTTGATAGTATAGCGTGTCATAAGCGTACCTTACATGAAAACGGGCGGCTGTTCATCCAGCCGCCCGTGAAAGTCTAACCAGTAGTCAGTGCGTTTTAGCTCTGAACCGACTGTAAGGAAACCCCAGCTTTGGACAGAGCCCTGAAAACCTTTTTATCACGCCCGTAAACGTCAGGATAAAATGATGGTTCAGACGCCTCGCCAAAATACACAGTCCGGTAAGTCAGATAAACCGGAACCGGCTCATCAAGGTTAACATATTGTTCCTTGCCGGTATCTAGCCAGGTCTTGAAAGCCCCTTGCGGATTTGAAGTTTGTTTTTCCAGAAGCTTATACGCAAAATCATACGGATTTTGTATACGCACACAACCATGGCTGAACGCACGTGTGTCGCGTTTGAACAGGCTTTTGCTTGGGGTGTCATGCAAGTAGATATTGAACTTGTTGGGGAACATAAACTTTACCCGACCCAAGGCATTACGGGCACCGGGGCGCTGTTTAATACTAAACGGGAAATCTTTTTCGGTGTATTCATCCAGATCCAGATCCGCAGGGTTCACACGTTGCCCGTCCCGGGCAATCATCAGCATGTTGGTGCGCGTAAAATAGGTGGGATCTTTGCGGATAATCGGCAGATATTCTTTGCCCGCAATAGATTTGGGAACATGCCATGTGGGATTGACCACCATATGGGTCATTTCATCATTAAACTCGGGTGTTCTTCTGTCTTTGGCGCGGGTGCCAATAACCGCACGGGTCTGAAAAGAAACCTGGTCATCGTCGTGTACATAAACCGTATATGACGCCTGATTGACGAAAATATTACGTTTGCCGCGCGGGAAGTTCATCCAGCGTTCACGTTCCAAATTAACCAAAACCTTGATCAGTTTTTGTTCCGGCCCCTGGTTCAAACGACCAAGGGTGCCCGAACCGGCAACACCATCCTGGCTAAGACCGTTGGCTTTCTGGTATGCAATGACTGTTGCTTTCAATTCATCATCAAACTTTGGCGCATCGCCAAGTTGTCCGTAACCCAAAGCCGTTAACCTTTGGCGCAAAAGGATAACCGAGTTACCGGATGATCCTTTTTTCAGCGTCCGAAGCGGTATGTCCTTATAGGCACCAGAAGCGCCTACGATAACCTCCAGCTTTTTCTTTTCTGCCAGCAGGTTCCGGTATTCATTTGACTTGGGCGGCAATGCATTCAGGAAGTTAACAGGCGCGCCTTGGCTAATGCCCGCCAGAAGGTCCTGATCGCTGCGTCTTGGCCGGTTAAATGCCATTTCTTTATCAATACGTTTGGGGCTGACAGCACCTGATCCCACATCATGCGCATATTGCAGATATATTCTGGTCGCATACAGCTCTGTTGTACCGGCGCTGGCATCATTGCCTGCGGCCTTAAGTGCGGCATCCAGTTTTTCAACCTCGTAGCGCGCTGTTGGCAGCCCATGGTCACCGGATGATTTCAAGGCCGCGATCAATGCCGCCCTACGGGCGTTATTTTGCGAACCGACCCAAACCGGTTGGTAATCTGTCGCGGCATAAAAAGCCTGGATACCGTCGGTCCCCTTGCCAGCTTTCATAACGGCTTCATCAATTGTGGTCTCTAAGGTACTGGTTTGCGCGGATGCCACATTCATATTCAGTGGGAAAACCAGCGTTAAAATCAGTAATACAATGACCCTGCGGGCCGTGTTGCTAAATAAATACATCCATGTCTCCCAAATAACACAACTAAAGATAGGTATCGTATACTACCACCTTCGGCAGCCCTACGAACATTCCAATCGGGTTTTCGGCAATTTCTTGCTTAATAGGTTCATATATACACCAATAGTTAAGAACAAAGAGTGATCATGCCTTATTTGGATCGGTATCCACCTAACCCACAGTGATTCCAGCATATTTTCTCCCTGCGGCAAACTTAACACTTGGAAAACGAATCACTATGTGCCATAAATTTAGAACCTGATGCGGAGGGGCATTCAGGAAAAACTCTTGTAATGAGTAACAAACATAGCTCACGTAATGGGCAACCGACAACAAGATGGACAGGCGACTCTATGACTAAATTGACGGGTAATGCGCTTTCGCGCCGTAGAATTCTTGGTGCTTTTGCTGGCATTTCAATGATTTCGGCAGCACCCGTCTTTGCAGGCACTCCAAGCTATTTAAAAGGTGCTGGGAAAATTCGCCGCGTTTCACTACGCTCAGGCCGAACCGGTGAAAGTGTCGACACTATTTACTGGATTGAAGGTAAATACATCAAGCCTGCCCTGGAAGAAATCAACTATTTCATGCGCGACTGGCGCGAGAATTCGATCTCCAATATAGATCGCCGCCAAGTCGACATTATTGCCGCGACACATCATTTGCTGGACACCAACGAGCCGTTCCAGATGCTGTCCGGATATCGTTCCCCACGCACAAATGCATTATTACGCAAACGCAGCCGCCGTGTTGCAAAAGACAGCTACCACATCAAGGGAATGGCGACAGATTTACGTCTGGGTTCCAGATCTGTCGGCCAAATGGCACGTGCCGCCGTTGCATGTCGCGGTGGTGGTGTTGGTCGCTACTCACGCTCGAACTTCGTGCATATGGACTGCGGTCCACTTCGCACATGGGGTCGTTAAGACCTGACACAACTACTGACAGCTTAGCAACCCGCCCCCTTCGAGGCGGGTTTTATTTTAGCTACGAACGGTTCCATCACCCACAACAATATACTTGAAGCTGGTCAATTGCTCGGCACCCACTGGTCCGCGCGCATGCATTTTCCCGGTGGCAATTCCGATTTCGGCGCCCATACCAAACTCGCCACCATCGGCGAACTGTGTCGACGCATTGCGCATCAAAATGGCACTGTCGACCTGTTGAAAGAAACGATCAGCGGTGGCATCGTCCTCGGTCATAATGCAATCCGTATGGTTGGAACCGTATTGACCGATATGCGCGATTGCACCGTCGACACCATCAACCAGTTTGGCCGCGATAATCATGTCCAGATATTCGCAACCCCAGTCACTTGGACCTGCGGGCGTAACACCCTGAATAGTCGCAACTGCATCATCACCGCGCACTTCCACACCCGCGTCAAGCAGGTCTTGCACAAACGGCGCACCATTTGCTTTGAAAAATGCGCGATCAATAAGCAGGCATTCGGCAGAGCCACAGATCCCGGTACGCCGCATTTTGGCGTTCAGAATAACCCTGCGGGCTTTTTCTATATCAGCAGCCTTATCGATATAGATATGGCAAATGCCTTCAAGATGGGCAAAGACTGGAACGCGGGCATCCGATTGCACACGGGCCACCAACCCTTTGCCGCCACGCGGGACGATCACGTCAATATAATCGGTCATTGTCAGCATTTCACCCACAGCGGCGCGGTCCCGTGTCGGCACCAGCTGAATGGCATCTTCCGGTAATCCGGCAGCTTTCAACCCATCCACAAGACATTGGTGAATAGCACCCGAGGAATAAAAGCTTTCCGACCCGCCACGCAAAATCACCGCATTGCCTGCCTTCAGGCATAAAGCACCTGCATCGGCGGTCACATTCGGGCGGCTTTCATAAATCACGCCGATCACACCCAAAGGTGTGCGCACCCGTTTGATATGCAGACCCGACGGGCGGTCCCATTCAGACAATACAGCCCCGATAGGATCATCTTGCGCCGCAACTGTGCGCAGGCTATCAACGATACCCTGAATACGGGGCACGTCCAGCATTAGGCGATCCAGCATGGCATCTGTCAGACCCTTGTCGCGCCCATAATCCATGTCTTTCTGGTTAGCCGCAATGATACTGGCACGATTTTCCCAAACGGCATCCGCCGCCGACTCTAGTGCTTTTTGCTTTGCATCCGATGGGGCAAAAGCTAGTTGCGCGCTAGCCGCTTTGGCCTTTTGGCCGATCTGGTCCATAACTGCTTGAATATCCATTGTCCCTCACATCACCATATTATCGCGGTGTATCAGGCTTGCACGGCCCGGATACCCCAATATATCTTTAATCTCAGAGCTGTGGCACCCTGCGATCGCATTAACCTCAGCCGCATCGTAATCAACCAGACCCCGTGCAAGTTCGTTTCCAAACTGATCCGAGATTGAGACCATGTCACCGCGTATAAATACCCCCTGACAAGCGGTCACACCAGCTGGCAACAAGGACTTTCCTTGTGTCAGGGCATCTGCAGCACCCGCGTCCACAACCAAAACCCCTTTGGGTTTCATTGCCGCAATCCATTGCTTACGGGCGGTTTGCGGATCACCTACGGCCTGAAACCAGCTGCATGCGGCACCGTTTGCAAGTGCTTTCAGGGGTTGATCGACATCGCCCAGCATAATCGCCATTGCGCAACCGGACTGCATCGCGGTTTTCGCCGCCATCACTTTGGTTTTCATACCGCCCTTGGCAGACAATGACACCGCACCGCCGGCCATCAATTCCAGTTCCGGTGTGATTTTCGTGATGTTGTCTATACGTTTGGCTTCCGCATCCACCTTCGGATTGCCGGTATAAAACCCATCGACATCCGACAGCAAAACCAGAACATCGGCCCCCGACATCGAGGCCACCTGTGCGGCCAGCCTGTCATTATCGCCAAAGCGGATCTCATCGGTGGCAACCGTATCGTTTTCATTGATGATCGGCACGACACCAAAGACCATAAGCGTGGTCAGCGTTGCGCTCGAATTCAGATAACGCCTCCGGTCTGTGCTGTCTTCCAGTGTCAACAATACCTGCTCGGTCTTTATGTCATACGGCGCAAGAACCTCTTCATAAGCGCGCGCAAGGCGGATTTGGCCTACTGCGGCAGCCGCCTGGCTTTGTTCCAAGGTCAATATGCCATCGGGCATGCCCAAAACCTTGCGACCCAAAGCAATAGAGCCGGATGACACCAGCAAAACATCCCTGCCCGCACGTTTTTGCGCATCTACATCACGCGCCAGACCTTTCAGCCAATCCAGCCGCAATGCACCGGTTTGGGTATCGACCAACAGGGCCGAGCCGATTTTTATAACAATACGTTTGGCTGTGGCTAAGGACGCCATCCGGTATCCTCTGCCTCTGGCGCATTTTCAACTTTATTGCGCTGATCAATAGAGGTGCGAATTCCACGCAAAACGTCAATCAAGCCGTGTTGGGCCACACCCGATATCTGGTGTACTTTACCACCGACCGCTTGTTCCAGCGCATTGTGCAATTGTGCCTGATCATCATCATCAATCGCATCGCATTTATTCAATGCGGTAATGCGCGGACGGGCTGCAAGATCGCCGCCATACATTTCCAGTTCATTGATAATGATCTGGTAATCTTCAATCACGGTTTCAGATGTACCGTCGACCAGATGCAACAACACCGCACAGCGTTCAACATGGCCCAGAAACCTATCGCCGATACCTTTTCCTTCATGCGCGCCCGCAATCAGACCGGGAATATCGGCCATAACAAATTCTGTGCTGTCGACGCCGACAACACCAAGGTTGGGAACCAGTGTGGTAAAGGGATAATCCGCGATTTTCGGCCGCGCATTTGATGTGGCCGCCAGAAATGTTGATTTCCCCGCGTTGGGCAAGCCCAGCAATCCCGCGTCCGCAATCAGCTTCAGGCGCAACCAAACCACCCGCTCGACCTCTGGTTGGCCGGGGTTGGCACGGCGTGGTGCCTGATTGCGTGAAGATTTGAAATGCAGATTGCCAAAACCACCATTACCGCCCTCGGCGAGCAAGAACCGTTGGCCCACTTCGGTCACGTCCACGATGACAGTTTCCTGATCCTCTTCCAGAACCTCGGTGCCGACGGGCACTTGCAGCACAATATCCTCACCGGTTCTACCGGTACGCTGTTTGCCCATGCCCGGTCGGCCGTTCTCGGCAAAGAAATGCTGCTGATAGCGAAAGTCGATCAGCGTATTCAAGCCTTCGATAGCTTCAACCCAGACATCACCACCGCCGCCGCCATTGCCGCCATCGGGCCCGCCATATTCGTTATGCGCTTCGCGCAGGAACGAAACACAGCCATTGCCGCCCGCACCGGAGCGTAGATTGACTTTTGCCAGATCGAGGAATTTCATTTTATGTCCATCACTTTGTTTTTTGATCGATACCGAATGCCTGCTCTGTTCACAAGCATTTCAGCCAAAAGAAAAGGGCCGGCGTATGACGCCGACCCTTACAAAAACTTATGTTTCGCTTAAATCAGCTTATTCGGCGGCCTTGGCTGCCGGCAAAACGGATACGAATGTACGGCCTTTGAAGCCTTTGTGGAACTTCACGTTGCCTTCAATCAATGCGAACAATGTGTGGTCTTTACCTTGACCTACATTTTCACCCGGCCACCACTTGTTGCCGCGTTGACGCGCAATGATGTTGCCCGGAATGACAAGTTCGCCACCGTATTTTTTCACGCCTAAACGGCGTCCAGCTGAGTCGCGACCGTTACGGGTTGAACCGCCTGCTTTTTTATGTGCCATATCGCTTGTCCTTACTTATCTGCAGCTTTTTTAGCAGGCGCTTTTTTCTTAGGCGCCGCTTTTTTAGCTGCTGGTTTCGCTTCAGCTTTGGCTGCTTTTTTAGGAGCCGCCTTTTTTGCCGCCGGTTTTTCAGCTGCCGCTTTTTCAGCTACCGCTTTTTTCGCCGCTGGCTTCTTTGCTGCTGGCTTCTTAGCAGGTTCTTCACTTGGCACAAAGCCTTTACCGTTCAGAGCTGCTGCAACACCGGATTTGTCGGCGCCTTTGGCCAGAATGTCTGTCACGCGCAAAACGGTGATCTGTTGACGATGACCTTTTTTACGTTGTGAAGAGTGCTTACGACGACGTTTGACGTAGTTGATAAGCTTGGGGCCTTTGCCCTGCTCTAGGATTTCAGCTTGTACCGCCGCACCGGCAACCGCAGGTGTGCCGATCACAGGCTTATCGCCGCCAACCATCAGAATTTCGTTAAATTGAACTGTGTCACCGGCGTTGCCTGTAACTTTTTCAATGCGAAGAATGTCTCCGCTGGCAACTTTATACTGCTTACCACCAGTTTTGATAACCGCAAACATATGCGTTTCCTTTAATATCCGCGTTCTGTGGCCCTACGAAATCCTACAAGGATTTCATATGTTTAGCGGCTAATCCGCGCCTCGAACAGCGCGCACCCTTTGGTGCGAGATGAACATGTACCGACCGACAAAAGTCGATCAGATGGCGGCTTATCGTCAAATACCCCTTTAAAGTCAAGCGGTTTACCCGGTTTTAATACCCTATTTTCATATTGGCACGCCCTGCCCCGCATGCCAGATTAGCGTCAACAATTCAAAGGAAAGAAAATGCCGGAAAATTTGACGATTGAAGCGTACACTGGCCTTGTGGGGCAGGTTATCGGCCATTCCGGCTGGATCACCGTAGATCAAAAAATGATCGACGGGTTTTGTGATGTGACGGGTGATTACCAGTTCATCCACAATGATCCGAAACGGGCCAAAGACGACACGCCTTTTGGCGGCACGATTGCACACGGATTTTTGACCCTGTCGCTGATCACACAGATGTACAAAGATCACGTGGCGCGCCTGGAAGGCCATGAAATGATCATCAATTACGGGCTGGAAGGCGTGCGTTTTCTAACGCCCGTACCATGTGGCGCGCACATTCGCGGCCAATTCACCCTGAAAAACCTGACGAAACGCCGCGAAGGCCAATATCTGGCGGAAAATCAGGTGCAGGTTGCGATTAAAGGCCACGACAAACCGGCAATGATCGGCACATGGCTGACGTTGCTGGTGGCGGGTGATTTGTAAGATAAAGGGGAAAGTGGCGCGGTTGACGGGGCTCGAACCCGCGACCTCCGGCGTGACAGGCCGGCACTCTAACCAGCTGAGCTACAACCGCGCATTTAGATCGTTCAGCAGTGGCGCGGTTGACGGGACTCGAACCCGCGACCCCCGGCGTGACAGGCCGGTACTCTAACCAACTGAGCTACAACCGCAACTGCTAAACGATGGGCGGTTTCTACGGTGCACACCCACCCGCGTCAAGTGAATAAGCGGCAAA
>DAOUQS010000102.1 GCA_030625465.1 Amylibacter sp.
AGGCTTAGGGGCGGATTTTCAGGAAATCCTGGTAATTGGTCTTGACGGTTATTGTGCTAGGGTGATCGGGGCCAAGGCTGGTTTCAAAAATGCTGATGGCTTGGTTACAAAGCAGTTCTGCCAGATCGCATTTGCCTGTGGCCGCGTAAAGCCCCGCGAGGTTGTTGAGGCGGGTTGCATAGGCGGGATGATTTACGCCAAGGGTTTGTTTGCCGATCTCGATAGCTTGCGTATAAAGCAGTTCTGCCAGATCGTATTTGCCTATGGCACAGTAAAGCTCTGCGAGGTTGTTGAGGCGGATTGCATAGTCGGGATGGTTTTCGCCAAGGGTTTGTTTGTCGATCTCGATGGCTTGCAGATAAAGCGGTTCTGCCAGATCGTATTTGCCTGTGGTGTTGTAAAGCAATGCGAGATTGTTGAGGTGGGTTGCATAGTCGGGATGGTTTTCGCCAATGGTATGTTTGTCGATCTCGATAGCTTGTTTAGAAAGCGGTTCTGCCAGATCGTATTTACCTGTGGTGTGGTAAAGCAATGCGAGGTTGTTGAGGTGGGTTGCATAGGCGGGATGGTTTTCGCCAAGGGTCTGTTTGGTGATCTCGGTGGCTTGCAGATAAAGCGGCTCTGCCAGATCGTATTTGCCTGTGGCCTGGTAAAGCCCTGCGAGGTTGTTGAGGCCACGTGCATAGTCGGGATGGTTTTCGCCAAGGGTCTGTTTGGTGATCTCGATGGCTTGTTTATAAAACGGTTCTGCCAGATTGTTTTTGCCTGCGGCTGTAAGTGATGCCGCGTGTATGTTCAAAGCTCTTGCGTATTTTTGATGGGTTAGGCCAAATTTAGTTTGGGCAATTTCCAGCAGCTTTTTACCAAAAGCGATGGCATTAACATATTCACCATTGCGTAAAGAGGATTCTAGGGCGGAATATAATTTGTCATAGGTTGGGTGTAATTCGGCGGCGCGGGCGTAGTGTTCGGCGGCATCGGTCCAGCGGATTTCCTGTTCGGCAATTTCACCACGGGCAAAGGCGGCGCGGGCGGTGCGTTCAACGGCAAGCAGTTCGCAGGCTTCTATTTCAGCGAAGATGTCATCGGCGATGGAAAAGTCGCCTGCTTCCAGCGCTTCGCGGGCTTCTGCCATACGGGCCTCGCCAATGTCATTGCCTTCACGGGTTAGGGTATCTTCCAGTTTGGCTATGGTGGCTTTGGCATCTGCAAGGGCTTGTTCGGGGTGGGCGGCGCGTTTGCGCAGTTCTTCGATTTTCTGTTGGAGTTGGGTTTTTTCGGCATCATGGGCGGTTTTTAGGTTTGTTTCAGCTGCAATTAGCAACGCCGCATTGTTCGCGGCAAACTGTTCAGGCGTTAAAGAGATGGCGTTTTCAGGTATTGTGCTTGTTCCAATCTTGTTTCTATTGGTTGCCGTATTGAAACAGAGTTTTATAAGCATCCATACAGTACCAATGAGAATAGCCAATGCGCCAAAGACAGTAGCTATTGCGGTTGATCTGTTGCGATTTTCTTCTATTCCAAACCATTCCCAAATTTGAAATCCAAAATCTGCAACGTAGTTTAAAATATCGTCCACTGGTTATGCCCTATAAAAGTATAAGCGTAGTAGTGGCAGAGGATTATTCTTGTTACAACTTTTAAGTGTTTTTTGGGTGTTTGCATCTATTGATGGCGCGTGCTTTTTAGCACGGGCCGCGCCTGACCTTCCCCACGGGAAGGCGCTTTGCGCCCACCCAAGGTCAGGCGCGGCCCTTTGTTGTGATAGGGGTTTTCTAAACCAGCCTGCTTTGTTCCACAGCGGCCTTCACGAAGTCCCTGAACAGGGGGTGTGGTTCGAACGGTTTGGATTTCAGTTCCGGATGGAATTGAACGCCGATGTACCAGGGGTGGTCTTTGGCCTCGACTATTTCGGGCAGTTTGCCGTCCGGCGACATGCCTGAAAAGATCAGGCCGCATTTTTCCAGCTGTTCGCGGTATTTTATGTCGACCTCGTAGCGGTGGCGGTGGCGTTCGGAAATGGCGGTGTCGCCATAGACAGCGGCCACTTTCGAGCCTTCTGTGAGGGTGGCATTATAGGCGCCCAAGCGCATGGTTCCGCCTTTGTCATCTGTCACGGTGCGGGCCACTGTACGGTTACCCTCAACCCATTCTTTCAGGTGGTAAACTACCGGAGTAAAACGTTTTTCGCCTGCTTCGTGGTCAAATTCCTCGGATCCTGCATCCTGCATTCCAGCCAAGTTGCGGGCAGCCTCGATCACGGCCATTTGCATGCCAAGGCAAATGCCCAGATAGGGTATTTTACGGGTGCGGGCAAACTCGGCTGCTTTGATTTTACCTTCGGTGCCGCGTTCGCCAAAGCCGCCCGGAACAAGGATGGCATCATAACCTTCCAGGCGGGGGGCGGCATCGCCGTTTTCGAAAACCTCGGCATCGATCCATTCGGTTTTCACTTTGACGCGGTTGAACATGCCACCGTGGGTTAATGCCTCGCCGATAGATTTATAGGCGTCTTCCAACTGGGTGTATTTGCCGACAATAGCGATTTTGACTTCGCCGTCAGGGTTGTGCATCCGATCAGATACATCCTGCCATGTGGACAGATCCGGGGCCGGTGCATCGGTGATGCCAAAGGCGGCCAGTACAGCGCGGTCCATGCCGACCTTGTGGTAGGCAAGGGGGGCATCATAGATGGTTTCAAGGTCATACGCGGGGATCACGCTGTCGGGGCGTACATTGCAAAAAAGTGCCAGTTTGGCGCGTTCTTTTTCGGGGATGATGTGTTCCGAGCGGCAGACCAGTATATCGGGTGCGATCCCGATGGAGCGCAGTTCCTTGACTGAGTGCTGGGTGGGTTTTGTTTTCAGCTCGCCGGATGCTTTCAGGTAGGGCAGCAGGGTCAGGTGCATAAAAATGCACTGGCCTCGGGGTTTGTCCTGACTGAATTGGCGGATGCTTTCGAAGAACGGCAGGCCTTCGATATCGCCCACGGTGCCGCCGATTTCGCAGAGCATGAAATCGACCTCGTCGTCGCCGATTTTGATGAAATCCTTGATCTCGTTGGTGACGTGCGGGATCACCTGGATGGTTTTGCCCAAGTAGTCGCCCCGGCGTTCTTTTTCCAGCACGGTGGTGTAGACGCGCCCTGACGAGATGGAATCGGTTTGGCGCGCGGCGACGCCGGTGAAGCGTTCATAATGGCCCAGATCAAGGTCGGTTTCGGCACCGTCATCGGTGACAAACACTTCGCCGTGTTCAAAGGGTGACATGGTGCCGGGGTCAACGTTCAGGTAGGGGTCAAGTTTGCGCAGGCGAACGGTGTAGCCGCGTGCTTGCAGTAATGCGCCCAATGCAGCAGAGGCCAAGCCTTTGCCTAGGGATGAAACAACGCCGCCTGTAATAAAAATATATCGTGCCATGGATTTGGCATCCCCCGTGTTTTTTTGTTTATTAGGACGTCCCTGAGCAGTCAAAAAACGCCTGTATCACGGGATTTGATTAATAACGGCTCATGGCGATTCTGACAAGGGCAGAACCGCAAGATCATGTGGTTTTTTGGGTAACCCCAACTATTTGTTGGGGTTTACGTGGGGTTACTCTGCGGCAGGTGGCGTTGCAGGTTCATCAGATGCGGCCGGTGGCAACAGGTTGCCTTCCAGACCCGCAGGTGCGGGCGTCAGGCTTTCGCTTGCCGCCGGGGCGTCTGTTCCCAAACGCTCGATAACACTGTCAGAGTTGGCGTTACGGGCTGCAATCACGGTCAACGAGATGCTGGTAATGACGAAACCGATGGCGAAAAACCATGTGACTTTGGCCATTGGTGTGGATGCCGGGCGTCCGGAACGGCCAGTGCCGCCACCGCCGCCACCCATGCCTAAGCCGCCGCCTTCGGAGCGTTGGATCAGCACGATGGCGATCAAGCCCAAAGCAAGGATCAAGTGAATGACAAGTACGACGTTTTCCATGGGTTTGCCTGTGTGTTATAACTACTCGGCGGTGTCTAATATATGCGAGGCGTCTTGTCGATGGGTTATTTTTACTGCGAAAATTTATGTGATAAGCGGGTGGTTTTATTTACCGTGTTTTCGGGGCCATCTGTATGAACTGGCTTTCTTTAACTGTTTCCATCACGGCAAATGAATTCGATTGCCTGACCCCGGGCAATTTGCCGATACACTCGCCCAGAATTTCTCGAAAGTGGACGATATCGCGTGTCCGCACTTTCAAAACATAGTCGAACTGGCCTGCAATCAGCATACAGCTTTCAATTTCAGGGATGGCCGTGACCGCCTTGTTAAACTGTTCCAGCGCATTGTCGCTGGTTTGGTTCAGGGTGATATGCACAATCGTGACTTGCTTCATTTCGATAAGGTCGGTGTTTAATACGGCGCGGTAATATTCAATCACACCGGATTTTTCCAACCGCTTTACCCGCTCGGAGCAGGGCGTTTTGGTTAGGTTCACCCGGTTCGCCAACTCTACAATCGACAGCCTGCCATTGATCTGAAGTTCATCAAGTATGCGTTTGTCGATTATGTCTAATTGCCTGCTCATCAGTCTTTTTACCTATTTCATTACCATTAAAAGGGTAAAAGTCTAAATATATACTTATTACAGACCCTATTCCTAGTCATTGTGACTACAATTTTTATTAGGGGGCAAGCTAAAAATGAAACTATTTCGGCACTCGAGCTGTCCCTGATCGGAAAGTAAAACCTTTCACGAAATTGATTAAAGCCGGGAACCAACAGGAGTTATAGTTATGACAACAACATTGGTAGTAGGACTAGACGGAGAAGGGTCGGGGGATCGTGCGCTTGCCTATGGAAAGCGCTTGGCGGGCCTGATCGGGGATTGCACCCTTTTGGTTACCTATGTCATCGAATGGTCGCCGTATTCATTTCAAACACCTGAAGAGAATGCCGAACGCCATAAAAGACGTGAAGAGGAAATTGCAGTGGCGTTGGAACGGGTCGTGAACCCGGCTGTTGCATCACTTAAGGCGGACGGCATGAAAGCAAAGGGCATGGTGCGCCATGGTGATGTTGCGGATACGTTGAATGCAATTTCTTTGGAGGTGAACGCGGATCAAATCGTTGTTAGCAGATCATCCGAAGGTGGTTTTGTGAAACGTATATTCGGCAGTTCAACAGCAAATCTGGTGATGAGCGCAAGCGTGCCTGTCACAGTTGTTGGCTAATAAAATAAGGGGAAAGTTATGAAGAATATGAATAAATATTTACTGGCATTGGGTTCGGTTGCCGCATTTGCGTCACCGGCCATTGCTCAAGAGGCGGAAAGCCTTGATGCAAAAGTAAACGCTGCATTCGCCGCCCTAACCGGGCCGTTTGTAAGCTTTATTTTCGCGCCGATTCCGGGCACAAGTTTCCCGTGGATCGTGATGTGGCTGGTGATTGCCGCAACCGTGTTCACGTTTTACTTTTCATTTGTGCAGCTGAAGTTTTTCAAGCATGCGCTTTCACTGGTAAGGGGCGATTATTCCGATCCGAATGATGCGGGCGAGGTCAGCCACTTTCAGGCATTGGCAACAGCGCTGTCGGGTACTGTCGGTTTGGGGAACATCGCAGGTGTTGCCGTGGCCGTTGGTATTGGTGGGCCGGGGGCTACATTCTGGATGATCCTTGCGGGTCTGATGGGGATGGCGTCAAAGTTCACTGAATGTACGCTTGGGGTTAAATACCGTAACGAATATGCAGACGGCACCGTTTCAGGTGGCCCGATGTATTACATCTCCAAGGGGTTCAAGGAACTGGGTCTGCCGGGCGGTAAATTCCTGGCCGTTCTATTTTCCATCTTTTGTATCCTTGGTGCTTTGGGTGGCGGTAATATGTTCCAGGCCAATCAGGCGCATGCGCAGATTTCCGGTATTGTTGGTGACTACCCGGGCTGGATCACGGGCATTGTATTTGCCGTCGTGGTGTTTGCCGTGATTGTCGGTGGTGTTAAATCCATCGCGCGGGTTACCGAAAAAGTCGTGCCGTTCATGGGTGTGCTTTATGTCGGTGCCGCGTTGGTTGTTATCTTGATGAACTATGACCAAATCGGTTGGGCCTTTGGCCAGATCTTTGCAGGTGCCTTTACAGGTCTTGGTGTTGCCGGCGGTATGGTCGGTGCCTTGATCCAGGGTTTCAAACGTGCGGCGTTTTCGAACGAAGCGGGCGTTGGTTCTGCGGCCATTGCACACTCTGCAGTGAAAACAAACGAGCCGATTACAGAGGGTTTTGTATCATTGCTGGAGCCGTTCATTGATACGGTTGTGATTTGTACAATGACAGCTTTGGTGATCACCATTTCCGGACAGCTTATTATTGACCCGGCAACCGGTAACTACGCTGTTGAAGCAGGTAAAATAGCAACGGTTGGCGGCACATCGGGTGTTGCATTGACGTCTGCGGCATTTGCCTCTGCGTTTAGCTGGTTCCCGTTTGTTCTGGCGATTGCAGTTGTTCTATTTGCATTCTCGACAATGATTTCATGGTCATACTACGGCTTGAAAGCATGGACTTACCTGTTTGGTGAAGGCAAAACCGCAGAGCTTACATTCAAGATCATCTTCTGCGTGTTCATCGTAATCGGTGCCGCTGCAAGTCTTGGCCCGGTCATTGACTTCTCGGACGCTGCGATCTTCGCAATGGCTGTGGTCAATATTACCGGTCTGTATTTCTTGATGGGTGTGGTGAAAAAAGAGTTCGTCTCTTACAGAGAACGCCTTGCATCCGGTGAGATCAAAAAGTTTGTAGAGTAACAATTTACGCGTTGAATTGAAATTAAGGCGGCCTTTTGGTCGCCTTAATTTTTGCCGCGTTACTTTTTAGGTTTCCCCAACCGCGCAGGGCGGTTATACCCGCTAGGGTTCTAATCAAAAGCGAGTCTTTCAAATATGGCAAACGTAGTGGTCGTGGGCGCCCAGTGGGGCGACGAGGGTAAAGGTAAAATCGTGGATTGGCTGTCAGAGCGTGCGGATGTTATCGCGCGGTTCCAAGGCGGGCATAACGCGGGCCATACGCTGGTAATTGACGGCAAGGTTTACAA
>DAOUQS010000319.1 GCA_030625465.1 Amylibacter sp.
CGCGTGCAGGACGTGGCCAAAATCGCTGCCAACCACGGCCCGACTTTTGGCAAGGGTGGTGAAAATTTCATGCGCTTCAATCTGGGCTGCCCGCGCAGCGTGGTGCAAGATGCGGTTGCACGGATGCAAGCGGCATTTGCCGATTTGCAGTAACCCCATAAACCATTGCATCCCAAACGCGGTGACGCCATAAAGGTCTGTAAGTTTAACATCAGGATTACCCCATGAAGAATTATCTGGAATTTGAAAAACCATTGGCCGAGATCGAAGGCAAAGCCGTTGAACTGCGGGCAATGGCGCATCAAAGCGAAGATAATGTCGATGTGGAAAAAGAAGCGGCTGCTTTGGATGAAAAGGCAAAAAAACTGCTGGTGAAACTATACAAAAACCTGACCCCTTGGCGTAAATGCCAAGTGGCGCGTCACGCGGACCGTCCGCACTGTTCAGATTATCTTAATGCTATATTCACCGAATACACCCCGCTTGCCGGTGATCGCAACTTTGCCGACGACAGTGCCATTATGGGCGGCTTGGCGCGTTTCAACGACCAGCCCGTTGTTGTGATCGGACACGAAAAAGGCAATGACACCCAATCGCGCCTGCACCATAATTTCGGCATGTCACGCCCCGAGGGTTACCGCAAAGCTATTCGCCTGATGGAACTGGCGGACCGTTTCAACCTGCCGGTCATCACACTGATCGACACGCCGGGCGCATACCCCGGTAAAGGCGCCGAAGAGCGTGGCCAATCCGAAGCCATTGCGCGCTCTACCGAAAAATGTCTGCAAGTCGGCGTACCAATGGTGTCGGTGATTATCGGCGAAGGCGGCTCTGGTGGTGCTGTGGCTATTGCCGCAGGCGACAAACTGGCGATGCTGGAGCATTCGGTCTACTCGGTAATCTCACCCGAAGGCTGCGCATCCATCTTGTGGAAAGACGCCGAGAAAATGCGCGAAGCCGCCGAGGCCTTGCGCCTGACTGCACAAGATTTGAAACAACTTGGCGTGGCCGACGCGATCATCCCCGAACCCGCAGGCGGCGCCCAGCGCAATCAGGCGGAAGCGATGGAAAACGTCCGCAAAGAGATCGCCAAGATGCTGAAAAGCCTACAGGGTAAATCCCGCAAAAAACTAATAGCAGACCGCCGCAAACGGTTCCTGGATATGGGCAGTAAGGCGCTGGTGGCGTAGGGTGGGCTTAAGCGCCCCTCGCGAAAGGGGCGCCCATTTTCAAAGTGTAACTTTAAGTCGCTTAAAACTTATACGATACTCTGAAGTTAAATGAATCAACGTCGATACCAATACCTTGAACATCAATTGAATCATGTAAAATTTCAGCGCCAATAAGTATATGATCGGTCGCTTTAAAGCTCATCCCTATCCCAAGTGTATAACCGCCTTCGCTTAAAGTGCCCGCATCTATATCAACATAGCCTAATACGCCATAAACCAAAGTACGGCCCGCATCATAGCCGCCTTTTAGTTTTACGCGTGTAGTATCAACGTCACCTGTCACACCCAAAAAGTTATATTCTACGGTGCTATAATCAAGCTCTCCGCCTAAAACAAAGCTTCCCATGTCGTGGTCGTATCCCAAGTGCAAACCATAAGTTGTACCTGTATCACCAATGCCGAATACAGAAAGGTCGGACGCTCCAACTTGGGCACCGGCATAAATTCCAGTCCAGTTTCCATCTGCTTGCGCTAGTGTCGGCAAAGTGAGAATTGCGGCCATAGCCGCCGCTGCAGTAAGTTTAAGCATTTATTTTTCCTAGCCTAAAAGATTTGTAGTTATAATTTTCACATGCATGTGCATATGATTACATTAATAGGTATTAATGGGAAATTAGTCTTCTTTATCTTATAGCAATAAATAATATGTTGCTATTTTGGTACGAATAACCCATGCGTAAAGGTAAATAAGTCAATCAATTTCAACACCTTAACCCCATATCCCAGTCGGGACATGGGTAACGATCACCCCGCACTGATCTTTTTAGGCTGAAACCCGGCCTCTGCCGCCAACCGGTCCGAGACCGGCTCAATCCGCGCTTCCAGCTCTTTTGTGAAGTCTTCCACCTTCATTCCTTCGGGCATGGTTTCAAGATATTCGAAGACCACAACACCCGAGTGCCGCAACAACCCCCGCTTGGGCCACAAAACGCCTGCATTGGTGGCCACAGGAATGCACGGTTTGCC
>DAOUQS010000134.1 GCA_030625465.1 Amylibacter sp.
GGAAGTGGTTTTCATTTGTGTATTAATATTACGCCTTACGGATAAAGACAGACCAATAGGCCGCCGCGACCATGGCCCCGCCAATGATATTGCCGGCAGTCACGAAAACAAGGTTCTGGAACAGCCCCGGCAAATCCCATCCCGTATAACCGCCCAGCATGGCGACAGGGATGACATACATATTCGCGACGGAATGTTCAAAACCGATGCCCACAAACGCCGCGATGGGCAGTATGATGACCGCGACTTTGCCGGTCACCGTATGGGCAGCAAAACTCATCCAAACCGCGAGGCAAACCAGTATGTTACACAAAACGCCTCTGAAAAATGCCTGTGTCGGGCTGAGTTGCAGTTTGGCCTGCGCAATCTCGGCCACTTTATCAGAAAGCGCGCCAGAGGTCATTGCACCGGCCAGCACGACGCATACCGCAATGATCAGCGCCCCCAGAAAGTTGCCAATCCAGACGATACCCCAATTCCGCAACAAGCCCCGCAGGGAAATTTTATCGTCGGCAAGGGCGATAATCATCAGCGCATTACCAGTAAACAGCTCTGCCCCGGCAATGACCACAAGAATAAGCCCCAGCGAAAAGGCAATCCCGCCAAGCATCCGCGTCGGGCCAGCCCCGAATGTGCTATCTGCCACAACCAGCGTGTAAAACAACGCCCCGATCGCGATGAACGCACCGGCCAGTATCGCCAGCATGAAAAGGTTCGCGGTTGATCCTTTGCTTTTCAGCACCCCCGCTTTTCGCACTTTTCGAGCTATGCTTTGTGGTGAATACGCATCCATTACAAATTTATCGGGATCACCCATCTTTGTCTTCCTGCCAGTTCCAGTCTGCGCTGTGAAAACAGGAACATGCAATTTGATATGCGTCAAGGAAACAATTGTCATGTATGATACCATTACAGGTGCAATCAAGGTGGAAAGGCAGGTACAGATGCTGAAAAAGTCCAGCGGTTCTAAAATAAACGATTTACCCCCAGCTGGCAGGCGGAACCTGTTCATACTTGGGCTTCTTGCAATTTTGCTGATGGTTTCCCTATTTGGCCCCAAAACCGAGACCGCGGTTGAGACGGTTACTTACAGTGAGATCAAAGAGATGATCCGTGATGGCGAAGTAGTATCGGCTTTGCTGGAAGAACACTCCATCACCGTGATCACAGGTGACCCCAGCGCACCAGACAGCAAACAGTTTCGTGCCATTACCCCAACACAGGAAGACCCGACACTTCTGCCCCTGCTGGAACAGGAGAGCATAGAAATTACCGCGCGGGTGCCCGAAGGCGTATCCATTCTAAGTTATATCCTGCCCTGGATACTGATCCTTGGCGTCTATATGTGGCTTCAACGCCGAATGATGGGCAAAATGGGCGGCCCGATGGGTGCAGGTGGCCTTGGGAACCTGTTCAAAGGCCGCTTTTCGAAACCGACTGACCAGAAGCAACGTATCACATTCGACGATGTCGCAGGACAGGAACAGGCCAAACGAGAAGTGGCCGAACTGGTGGAGTTTCTGCGTGAACCTGAACGTTTCAGCCGTGTCGGCGCAACTGTACCACACGGTGTGCTGCTGATGGGCCCCCCCGGCACCGGCAAAACATTGCTGGCCAAGGCATTGGCAGGGGAAGCGGATGTACCGTTCTTTTCAACAACAGGATCGGAATTTATCGAGGTTTTTGTCGGCGTCGGTGCCGGTCGTGTGCGTAAAATGTTCGAAGCCGCACGCAAAGTCGCCCCTGCGATCATATTCATAGACGAGTTGGACAGTATCGGGCGCACGCGCGGTACCGGGTTGGGTGGCGGGCATGACGAACGCGAACAAACTTTGAACCAGATACTGGCCGAACTGGACGGGTTTGACGGGCGCGAAGCGGTTGTGGTTCTCGCGGCAACGAACCGCCCGGATGTGCTGGACCCCGCATTACTGCGCCCCGGACGTTTTGACCGCCACGTCACGCTGAACCTGCCGGATAAAAATGCCCGTCGCGCAATTTTAGATATTCACGCAAAGAACCTGCCGCTAGACGATAATAAGCATCTGGATATGATTGCCGCAGGAACCCCCGGATTTTCCGGCGCGGATCTGAAAAATCTGCTGAACGAAGCGGCAATCTGTGCTGCAAGGCGCAAAGGCAAGAAGGTTTTAAAGTCCGACCTGGAGGAAGCCCGTGACAAGGTTCTGATGGGAACCGTGCGCACGCTGGCAATCCAGCCGGAAGAAAGACATCGGCTTGCGGTGCATGAAGCCGGGCATACTACAGCTGCTTTTTACACACCCGAAGCCGACCCGCTGTTCAAAGTCACAATCATTCCAAGGGGCCGCAGTCTGGGCGGCACCCATATGCTGAGCAGCGCAGAACGCCATACGCTGCCGGAAGATTATTTGCATGGCCAGCTAGTGATATTACTGGCCGGACGTGCCGCCGAGAAGTTACTGTTGAGCACTGTCAGTTCCGGGGCCGATGACGATATAAAACGCGCAACATCAATGGCCCGCTCGATGGTATCAAGGTGGGGGATGGACGACAACATTGGCCCGGTTGACTTACGCCAAAGCGAAGATCATCCGTTCCTTGGCCAATCCATTGCGCAACCACGTGATTATGCCGATGAAACCGCCGCGCGTGTTGACCGCGCAGTTATCACAATCTTGAAAGACGCCGAAGCCAAGGCCACAAAAATACTGAAAACCCATAAGCCCGAGTTGCAAGACTTAATTCAGAAACTGGAAATAGCTGAAACGCTGGATACTGAGGCTATTCGGAAATGTCTTGAAACCAAAACCAGCAAGAACAAGAAAACGGCACCTACAAAATAAAATCGATTGGTAGCCTTAATTGAAATACCCGGCAATCACCTGCTGGTAGCGTTCGACATCACCCTGATCGTCAAGGTCATACATGTCGTAGGCGGTTTTGCTGTATTTACCGGTCTGTAGAACCACCGAGAACAGAACCTCTAGTCCACGGCGGTTCTGGACGGTGCCGTCTTCGTCAACGCCATCGACTACATATTTGGCCAGAATATCTTCATAGGAAAATGTGACGATGGAAAAGGTATCGTCATCAAACCAGCCGCCGTCGGTATATTTCACCAAAAGATAATTATAGCTGCCGTATTCCGATTGCACCTGCACCGTGTAAAAGTTTTCATGCCCGGGCAATGGTGTGGCGATGGCCTGTGTGATCTGTTTTTTCGGTCGCTGAACATTATAGGCACCGTCAACATTGGCAACCATGAACAGCGGCTCTTCGGCAAAAGAGGCATGAAACCCGTGCCCCCCTTCCAGCGGGGTTACGCCATCCTGGACTGAATACATCGGATCGTCGGATGCCAGGCAAGCCGGAAGGAACAAAAGTGATGCTAGAAGCATTGTGGTCTTAATGATGGCGGGGAACGGATTACAGGGTTGCATATTATATCGGGGCCTTCGTATTGGAATGTTATTCATCGGGGCAGCCTAGCATTTTAAAAGTACAGGTCTAGGGTCACATGAAAAAAGGCCCTCCATCAGGAGAGCCCTATTAATTTCTTCTTACTGGAGAATGATGATTGTTAGCTCATAACAATTCCCAGAACACGCACCTAACACAACCTATACAACTTCAACTTACAACACTCGTTAAACTATTTACTTACGATACTCGTTACGTACTATTTACTAAATTCACTCGTTAAGAACTATATTCGACTTGTTACACTACACTACCGATCCGGCCCCTACTGTAGATCAGTTAAGTTAGACATTAGTATGTTTATATGGCTTTTCACACCTATTCTTAAGTACAGGTTTTGGAAAAAACTTTGGCGCGCACCCTACAATTCATCTTACTTTCGTCACATTGTCGCTAAAATGGAAACAATTAATTTTGGCTGAAACGGTGATTCCGAATACGTCGAACAGGTATATTCGCGATGCTCTTAAAATGCAGAAACCGGCTTCGCCTGACAGGGAGCGGACATGTAGGGGGTGGTTCGGATGCAGGTATCAAACAGACGTTTTGAAACTCACCGCTGGCAGAGGAAAAGGGGCTATTACGCCGTCGTAAAAAGAACTGATGTTGCAAGATCAGGGCGACAGGCCCTGACCTTAAAACTTTGATAGCTGTCCCGTTAAATAAATGGGCACATGTTGAAAGGGCCCTTTTGTACAAGGGCCCTTTTAATATCAATTTCCCAATTTTTTACTCGCTACACATAACCTACAAAACTATTCGCATAAAACGCGATACTCGGTACTTTACAAAAACAAACTCGTTACACGTCCATCATTACATCTACCCATCCTTTAGACACTGTAAGTTAGACATTAGTATGTTTTTATAGCTTTTCCGGCCTATTCTTAAGTATAGGTTTTGAAATTTTTTTGGATAAATGTCATACAGTTCATCTTATTTTCGTCACATTGTAGCTAAAATGGAAACAATCGAAATCGGCTGAAACAGTGATTCCGCAAGCGTTAAACGACCGTTTGCAGGCTTAGGTTTCCGTCCGGTATCAAGATTATTTTCGGGGCGGCGACCTTGCCCAAGCGCATGTCTTTGAACGCACGGCTCCCGTCGGACAGCGGACGTTTTTCGATCCAGTTGATTTCCCCGAAGCGGTTGTCGAAAATAGCCTGCGCGGTTTGGCGAAAATCATCGGCGGTATAGGTATAGCTGCCGATAAAGCTAATTTCGTGCAAGGTCATCCTGCGAATATCAAGGCCGCCGGTACTTTCACCCAGCCCAATATGTATGATCACCCCGCCGGGCCGGGCCTGTGCAGAGGCGATGGCCCTTGTGTCGGCAAACCCGACACCGTCAACAACCAGATCAAAAGCGGCCTCGGCCTTAAGCGCATCAGGGCAAAGTATCTTCAGGTTGGTTTTACGGGTCAGAAAGGCGCGCCGCGCGGCATTGGCTTCAACAACAGTGATATCCTGAACCCCCTGCACCGCAAGACACAGTGCCGCCCCCAGACCGATCGCCCCGCCGCCAATAGCCAGACATCGGGGGGCTTGTCCGTTCAAGGCCGCCAAACCAAGGCGCACACCATGCCAGCCACAGGCCAATGGCTCTGCCAGGGCGGCATGTTCCAACGGGATGGCGTCGGGCACGGTGATCAGGTTGCTGCGCGGCATTGCGATATATTCGGCAAAGGCCCCTTGTCTGGGCGGCATCGAAATAATCTGCCGCTGGGCGCAAAGATTGGTGCGGCCCGATGTACAAAAGGCGCATGTGCCACAGGTGACCAGCGGGTTAACGGTAACACGGCGGCCTGCGTTCGGCCCTTCGGCGATTATGCCCGCCGCCTCATGCCCCAGGATCAAGGGTGCGGGACGGCGTTCATCATGCCCTAAATAGGCATGCATGTCAGAGCCGCAAATGCCCGATGCGATGACGCGCACCAGTTCGTGATCCTTGATCGCGACCGGATTTGGAACACCCTTATATTCCAGACTTTCCACACCGGTATAAACAAGGGCTTTCATTTTGCTGTGAACCCCCCGTCAACGCATAGAACCTGTCCCGTTACGTATGAAGATGCGTTCGAGCATAAAAACCGAATGGGCCCGTCAAGATCATTAAGTTCGCCATTGCGCCCGATACAGGTTTGTTCCGCATTGCGCGCGGCAAGCTTTGTATCGGCAAAAACCGCTGCGGTCAGTTCGGTATTAAAGAAACCGGGCGCGATTGCATTGGCCGTGATGCCATAGCGCGACCAGTCCTCGGCCATTGCGCGTGTGACCTGCGCAATTCCTGCTTTTGTGGCGCCATACGCAACGCCGCCGGGAAACGCGCGGTAAGTCTGCAACGAGGCGAAATTGACAATGCGCCCCCATTTCTTTTCTTTCATTGCGGACACAAAGCTTTGCGCCAGAAAGAAAGGTGC
>DAOUQS010000388.1 GCA_030625465.1 Amylibacter sp.
AATTTTCCGTTACGGGTTTTGGCGATAGTGTGTTGCGCATAATCGCTACAATTTTCTAAATCAATAGAATCCCTTGCATTCACCCCGCAAGCGGCCTATAGCACCCGAATTGTTGACGTGACCGGCTTGTAGGGTATGCCGAGTCGCGTGATTAACCAACCTGATATAGGAGATGGAAATGCCCAAGATGAAGACCAAATCAGGCGCTAAGAAGCGCTTTAAAGTGACTGCCTCTGGCAAGATCAAAGCAGGCCAGGCGGGTAAACGCCACGGCATGATCAAACGCTCACGTAAATTCATCCGCAACGCGCGCGGCACAACTGTATTGTGCGCAGCCGATGAAAAAATCGTGAAAAAATACATGCCGTACGCGCGCTAGGAGATCTGAAAAATGTCAAGAGTTACATCCGGTAAAGTCACCCACGCCCGTCACAAGAAGGTCATTAAAGCGGCCAAAGGTTATTACGGCGCACGTTCCAACCTGTTTCGCACAGCAACCCAGGCGGTTGACAAGGCGAACCAATACGCGACACGTGACCGCAAAAACCGCAAGCGGAATTTCCGCGCATTGTGGATCCAACGTATCAACGCCGCCGTTCGCTTGAACGACGAAGCGCTGACATACAGCAAATTCATCAACCTGCTGAACAAAGCGGGCATTGAAGTTGACCGTAAAGTTCTGGCCGATCTGGCCGTGCATGAACCAGCCGCGTTTAACGCGATTGTGGAACAAGCAAAAGCGGCAGCCTAAATTTTAGGTTAATTAGAGTTTTTAAAAGCCCTGCCGTTAAGGTGGGGCTTTTTTTGTTGAGCATTTGGGGGGCTGTGGTATCCATAGCACCAAAGAATTAAGGGACGAAAACCGATGGATGGTTTGGACGCATTAAAAACGAAATACTTGACCAGCATCATGGCCGCCGGTGACGAAGCCTCGCTTGAGGATTTGCGTGTCGCCGCTGTTGGCAAAAAGGGCGAGGTTTCGCTTAAAATGCGCGAGCTGGGCAAGATGACGCCAGAGGAACGCCAAGTGGCGGGCCCTGCGTTAAATGCGCTGAAAAACGAAGTGAATTCCGCCATTGCCGCCAAGAAATCCGCCCTTGCCGATGCCGCGCTGGACGCGCGTTTGCAGGAAGAATGGATTGATGTGTCACTGTCCGGCCGCCCGCGCCGCCAAGGTACCATTCACCCGATCAGTCAGGTAACGGAAGAGGTGGTGTCGATCTTTGCCTCATTAGGTTTTGCCGTGGCCGAAGGCCCGCAGATTGAGACCGATTATTACAACTTTGACGCGCTGAACATCGCACCCGAACACCCTGCGCGCCAAGAACATGATACGTTCTATATGCACCGCGAAGCTGATGACGACCGCCCGCCGCATGTGCTGCGCACCCACACTAGCCCGGTGCAAATCCACCATCTGGAAAAGTTCGGCGCGCCTTCCCGCATCATCTGCCCGGGCCGTGTTTACCGCGCGGATTACGACCAAACCCACACCCCGATGTTTCACCAATACGAAGGCCTGTGCATCGACAAAAACATTTCCATGGC
>DAOUQS010000155.1 GCA_030625465.1 Amylibacter sp.
ACATGCGGCAATGCGATGATATTCACCGGCAGCGGGCATTCAGCGCATAGGCGTTTTATCAGCCCCGCATCCGCAAGGCCAGGCGCAAAAAACCCATCCGCCCCCGCATTGGCAAAAGCGTCCGCGCGTTCCAGCGCCGCGTCCAGCATGGCATCGGTATGCGTGTCCGCTGCTGCTTTCAAAAACATATCGGTGCGCGCATTGATAAACACATCCGGCACAACCAGATCCGCCGCTTCACGCGCCGCATAAATGCGCCGCGCCTGCAACGATATGTCGTGCAGCCCTTCGCCGCCAACAATCTGGTCTTCAAAGTTAAAGCCAACGGCACCGGCCTGCACAATTTCCTGAACCGTTTCGGCAACCGCATCCGGGGTCACCCCGTAACCGCCCTCAATATCCGCGCTGGCAGGCAGATCAACCGCATCGACAATACGCCGCAGGTTTTCCGTAACCAGTGCCAGCGGAATTTTTTCACCATCGGCATAACCGAAAGCCGCGGCGACCGGCCAACTGCCCGTGGCAATCGCCTTTGCATCGGCACCCGCCACAATCGCGGCACTGCCCGCGTCCCAGACATTAAACAGAACCACCGGATCTGATTTCACATGAAGGGCCTTAAAGGCTTTTGCGCGATCACTTTGTTGCATGGGTTTTCTCCTGTAATACTCTTAAATTCAGCTAAACCGTGTGGGGCGAAAGTCCGCCAATAACGCGGACGGCTTACCGCCGGATATTTCTTGCGCCACCAACCGCCCGATCAAGGGGGCCAGCGTAATGCCGCTGTGCATGACCGCCACATAAAGCCCTGGCGCATCTTTTGGCACCCCGACGGCAGGCATCCCGTCCAGTGGTACAGGCCGTTTTCCAACCATCACACGATCGACAACCAGGCCCTTCACATCGGGCAGCCGCAGCTTTAGACGCCCCAGCATTTTTTGGGCAAAATCGACAGGGCTTTCCGATTTACTTTCATCCAGACCGCCACCGCTAAAAATCTCGCCCATGATAATCCGGCCAGAACTGTCTTGACGAAAGTGAATATCCGGCGACATGATAATGTGCTCGATAACCGGCTCCACCGGTAGGCTATGCACGATCACACCGGTTTTATTGTCCATCGGCAGCGCCACGCCGGAACGCGCCAGCAGGTCTTGCGACCAGGCCCCCGTTGCCACAACAACCCTATCGCCATGCATCGGGCCAAAATTGCTGTCGACCCCGACAATCCGACCGCCTTCACGTCGCAAGCCGTGAACCGCACAGCCCGCTACAATATACGCACCATTGGCCGAGGCCGCCGCCAACAATAAACGCACCATTTCGGCACCATCCGCCGCCCCTTCAATTCTGCCGGAAATACAATGCGCAGGCGGGTTTGCAACATTGGGTTCCATCTGGGAAAACCGTGCGGCATCAATGACTTTGGCCTCATAACCATAATCTTCCAGAATAGTGGCCTGATCCAATAGCGCCTGCCCCTGGTCTTCCCACCATAGGCTGCCATCCCATTTCACGGCCGCTTCCATCTGCATCGTCTCGCAAAGCCGCAAATATTCATAAATCGCTTCACGACGCAGCTTGTAATAGCTGCGGGTTTGCGCCGCTTTCGCATTGATCCAGCCAAATGACTTGCTACTGGCCCCGCTGGCAGGGGCTGCTTTTTCCAGCACGGTCACACGCGCCCCGGCTTTTGCCAGATGATACGCAACCGAAGCCCCTATTATTCCGCCCCCGACAACAATCACATGTTCGGCCATTGTATCCTCCAAAATCACCGCAGGCTTTGTACCTTTGGGTAAGTCGCCGCAAACACGGCTTTAAGCATCACTATAATTAACACAACCGCCCCGATCTGGTGGATAATCGCAATATGCCACTGGGCGGCATAAAGCACGGTGCCAATACCCAGAACCAGCTGCCCTAAAACCGCGACCATCATCAGGCTAAAGCCGCGTTTTACGTCACGCAACGCTGACGCACGACTTTTGAACCAGACAAAAAGGGCCACAATAAACACCAGATAACCCAAGATACGGTGGTTGAACTGCACGAAAGCGGGGTTTTCAAAGAAATTAGTCCACATTGGCGTGTAATCGAAACTTTCAGGCGGCAGAAACACGCCGTTCATCAACGGCCAGTCAATATAGCTGCGCCCCGCGTCAATACCGGCGACCAGCGCACCCAGCAACACTTGTCCAAAGGCCAGCACCAGCAGGATTTTACCCCAGCGTACCAACCCCGCATCCGCCTGCCTGCGGGCCTGAAACAATTCCGCTTCTTTGCAACGCAGCAACCAGACATACCAGGCAATTGTTCCAAGAATGAAAAACGCCAACCCCAGATGTATCGCCAAACGGTAAGAGGCCACATCCACCATGCGCCCCGTCAATCCGGATGCAACCATCCACCAGCCAATCGCACCTTGTAAACCACCCAGAAACCCGATGAACAGCAAGCGCGGCGCCCAGCCCGCCGGAATACGTTTTGTTACGGCAAAAAAGATAAGCCCAATCGCCCAGACCAGCCCTACAAAACGGCCAAGTTGGCGGTGGCCCCATTCCCACCAATAAATTCCCTTGAACTCTTCCAACGTCATTTGGCTATTTTGCACTAAGAATTCTGGTGAATTCTTATACTTTTCGAACACTACGGTCCAATCAGCCATATTCATCGGTGGCAACGCACCCTTGACCAGTGCCCATTCGGTAATCGACAGACCACTATCGGTTAGGCGGGTTAAGCCACCCACTACGATCATCAAAGCGACCATCGCAAACAACAGCATTAACCATGATGCCACAGCACCCCGAGAGCCGCTACGCCCTTTGTCGATCAACCCGCCTTTGGGGGCTTCCTGTTTTGGTGTATCACTGGATACATCTTCAAAAATACTGCGTTTCTTGCTCATGGGTTTTTGCCTCCATTATGCTATAACTTAGGGGTAAATCCGTGGCGCGACAAGGATGCTAATCATCCTGCGGCTTTTTCACCAGTGAACGGAACACCCCATGCAAGGTGCGCACATCCGCACTAGTCATTGGCATACGTGAAAACAGGTTGCGCAGGTTCAGGCGCATGCTTTCCGCCTTGTCCACAGGCCAAAAGAACCGCCTGTCGCGCAGGCGTTCCTCTAACCTTTCCGACAGTTTTTCAACCTCGATACCCGTGGCGAAATCTGTGCCTGCCAATGCCATCGCCTCTTCCGGGACATCCACGCCTTGACGGCGCCATTCATAGGCCAGCAACAACACGCATTGTGCCAGGTTTAATGATGCGAACGCCGGGTTTACCGGCACCGATATCAGCGCGTTTGCCCGCACCACATCATCATTTGCCAGCCCTGCCCGTTCAGGCCCGAACAACACGCCAACCTTTTTACCGTCAGCAATCAATGCGCGCGCATGTGCCATAGCGCGTTCCGGCGTCATAATCGGTTTAGTCAAATCGCGGGTACGCGCGGTTGTGGCAAAGACATAATGCAGATCGTCACAGGCCTCGGCCGTGGTCGCCGTCAGACGCACCTGGTCCAGAACCCGCGCGGCACCTGACGCCATTGTCGTGGCTTTTTGATTGGGCCAACCATCGCGCGGATTGACAATCCGCATCCATTCCAGCCCAAAATTATACATTGCCCGTGCCGCCGCACCGATGTTTTCACCCATTTGTGGTTCTACAAGGATAAAACTGGGTTGTGGCCCGCTCCATTCAACGGCCTTGTCGTGATCTGTACCTGACATGATTTAGGGACTCCCATATACTTATGCGCCTGATACGCTTGGCACAGATTAAGTGCAAGCTGCGACATATACCGCATATTTGTATACATTCGCATACCGCCTTTTCATTTATAAAAATATACGTTAACAAGCCTCAAGTTCCAATTCCAAATAACCAGAGGTTCCACATGACCAAAATCAAAGTAGAAAATCCTGTCGTCGAGTTAGACGGCGATGAAATGACCCGTATCATCTGGCAGTTTATCAAAGACAAGTTGATCCTGCCGTATCTTGATATTGATCTAAAATACTACGATCTGGGCATGGAAGTGCGCGACGACACAGATGACCAAATCACCATTGATGCCGCAGAAGCGATTAAAAAATACGGTGTTGGCGTTAAATGTGCGACCATTACACCCGATGAACAGCGCGTTGAAGAATTTGGCCTGAAAAAAATGTGGCGTTCGCCAAACGGCACCATCCGCAACATTCTGGGCGGCACAATTTTCCGCGCACCGATCATTTGCCGCAACGTGCCGCGTCTGGTTCCGGGTTGGACCCGTCCTATCGTGATCGGCCGCCATGCATTTGGTGACCAGTATAAAGCTACAGACTTTTTGTTTCCGGGCGAAGGCAAGCTGACAATGAAATTTGTCGGTAAAGACGGCACCGTAATTGAAAGAGACGTGTTTGACGCCCCTGCCGCAGGTGTGGCAATGGGCATGTACAATCTGGATGCGTCCATTCGCGATTTCGCGCGTGCTTCACTGAACTATGGTCTGAAACTGGGCTGGCCGGTTTACCTGTCCACCAAGAATACTATTCTGAAAGCCTATGACGGCCGCTTCAAGGATCTGTTTCAAGAGATTTTTGAAACCGAGTTTGAAGAAAAGTATAAAGCTGCCGGCATCACATACGAACACCGTTTGATCGACGATATGGTGGCTTGTGTGATGAAATGGAATGGCGGATTTGTCTGGGCATGTAAAAACTATGATGGCGACGTGCAGTCTGACACGGTTGCCCAAGGGTTCGGGTCACTGGGCCTGATGACATCACAACTGATGACCCCCGATGGCAAAATTGTTGAAGCCGAGGCCGCCCACGGTACCGTGACGCGCCACTATCGCCAACACCAAAAAGGTGAGGCCACCTCGACCAACTCCATCGCCTCTATTTATGCCTGGACAGGCGGCTTGAAGCACCGTGCCAAACTGGACGGCAACACAAAGCTGATGGAATTTGCCAACACGCTGGAAACTATCATCGTTGATACGGTTGAAAATGGTCACATGACCAAAGACTTGGCCCTGCTGGTTGGCCCGAACCAAGGTTGGTTAACCACGGAAGGGTTCCTGGAAAAAGTCGACGAGAACCTAAG
>DAOUQS010000174.1 GCA_030625465.1 Amylibacter sp.
CTTGCTTTATACGGAAATGGTCACAGCCCAGGCCGTTATCCACGGCAACCGGGAACGTTTGCTGGGATATAACCCCGAAGAGCATCCTGTCGCGCTGCAACTGGGCGGCTCTGATCCGGCCCTACTGGCCGAAGCCACCCGCATCGGATGCGAATACGGCTATGACGAGATCAATATAAACATCGGCTGCCCGTCCGACCGCGTACAATCGGGTAGCTTCGGGGCTTGCCTGATGCGCAATCCTGCGCTGGTGGCCGATTGTGTCGCCGCCATGCTGGACGCCAGCACAGGGGCCGAAATAACCGTGAAATGCCGTATCGGTGTCGATGATCAGGACCCGCACAAGGTGCTGCCGGACTTTATTGACCGCGTCAAATCACGCGGGGTCAAGACCTTTGTAATCCACGCCCGCAAGGCCTGGTTGCAGGGCTTGTCACCAAAGGAAAACCGCGATGTGCCACCTTTGGACTACGACCTTGTGCACCGGATCAAAGCCGAAAATCCCGATCTGGACATCCATATCAACGGCGGCATTACCAGCCTTGATCAAGCGATTGAACACCTTGGTCGCGGCCTTGACGGCGTGATGATAGGCCGCACGGCCTACCATGATCCGGCTGCAATCCTGCCAAATGCGGACAGCCGTATATACGGCGGCACCGATCAAAGAACCATTGAACAGGCCGTGATCGACATGCTGCCCTATGTTGAAAAACACCTGTCGCATGGCGGTCGCCTGAACCAGATCACCCGTCATATGCTGGGGGCCTTTACCGGGCGTGCCGGTGCGCGGCTTTGGCGGCGGATCCTGTCGGAAAGCGCCCATAAAGATGGTGCCGGCCCTGAACTTATCGAAACCGCCCTAGAGGCCATGAAACAAAAAGCTGCCTGATATGCCCGACATGATGACCCTGCTACCCATTTTTATCCTACTGATCCTGATCGGCGCCTTTGCGGGCGTACTTGCCGGCCTGTTGGGCGTCGGCGGCGGCATCATACTGGTGCCGGCCTTTTACTACGCGTTTTCATCGCTTGGTTACAACTCGCCGCAGTTGATGCAAATCTGTCTGGCCACCTCGCTGGCCACCATTATATTCACCTCGATCCGTTCGGTTCTAAGCCACAACAAAAAAGGCGCGGTTGACTGGGATATCCTGAAAACATGGGCGCCCGGCATCGTGATCGGCGCCTTTGTCGGGGTGTTTATCGCCGCAGGTCTGCGCTCGGATACCTTGCTGCTGATCTTCGGCACACTGGCCCTGATCGTCGGTTTTTACATGGCGTTCAGCCAGCCTAATTGGCGTTTGGGCGATACCATGCCAACCGGCATTAAACGCGCCATTCTCAGCCCGATTGTCGGATTTTTATCGGTGTTGATGGGCATCGGAGGCGGCAGCCTTGGCGTCCCCATCATGACCCTGCACGGCCGCCCGATCCACCGTGCCGTAGCCACCGCCGCAGGCTTCGGACTGATCATCGCACTGCCATCCGCGATCACATTCCTGTTCACCCCTATTCCGGACACGGGTCGCCCACCGTTCAACATCGGCCACGTCAATATCGCAGCCTTCCTTTTGATTATCTCGATGACCATGCTGACCGCGCCCATAGGGGCCAAACTGGCCCATTCACTGGACCCGAAACCACTTAGGCGGGTATTCGCGGTCTTCTTGATACTGGTAGCGCTGAACATGCTGCGCAAAGCCTACTTCGGGTAAAAATTCAGGATATTACAGCCCTAATTCCGCCCGCGCCCGCCCTTGCGCTTTCCCTTCAGCAAAGGTTTGCGCCCGGGCAGTTCGGCCATAATCGCCAGCCGTTCCGCGTGCCCCGTGCGCGCCCATGCGGCAATCTCGGCGTTGGTGCGGTAGCACCCGATACACAGGCCGGATTCAGGATGCATCACGCAGATTTTTACGCAAGGACTTACACCTTTTTCGCGTTTCCAGACCGCATCCATCAGCCACGCCTTATATGTGATAACCGGTCCAGAACGCCCTGCAAAATATAGGAAGCGGCCACATTATCAATTACAAGGGCACGCTTTTTACGCGACATATCCGCCTCTAACAACGCTCTTTCCGCCGCCACCGTCGACAGGCGTTCGTCCCAGAAAAATATCGGCACCGAAATACGCGCCGAAAGATTACGCGCAAAAGCCCGCGTCGATTGCGCGCGCGGCCCTTCCGAGCCATCCATATTCATCGGCAAACCCAGCACAATTCCCGAAATTTGGTTGTCGACAATCAACCGTTCGATCACATCCGCATCCAGCCCGAATTTGCGCCGCTTAATGGTCTCGCGCGGGGTCGCCACAGTCTGCAAACGATCCGATATCGCCACCCCGATTGTCTTGGTGCCAAAGTCCAACCCCATCAGCGAAGATACCGATCCCGTCGCATCCGCGAACCCGTCTATACCATCGTAAACCCCGCTCAATTCGCGACCTCGGCGGCGCGTGCGGCTTCCAGCAAAACTGCCGTCGCATCAGGGTTTTCGGCGAAAATATCCCGCGCTTGGGCCCAGATTTTTGAGGCTTTTCCTGTCTCGCCCAGCGACCCGTAGGCGCGTATCAAACGCGCCCATTCCGCTGGTGTGCCACCTTTTTCCGCCAGCCGTTCGGCCAGCCCGGCAACCATGCCACCGATCATTTTCTGACGTTCCTCTGCGGTCATATCGCCCGCCGCTTCCACCTGTTCTGCCGAAGGTCCCGGCGCGTTTTGATCCACCATATCAATCCCCGCCGCCCTAGCGACAGTGCTTATTTGCCCACGGATTAACTTGTTCCACGGCGCATCCTCCGGCCCTTCTTCCAATAGACCGATCCACATACGGTACGCCACATCGGGCCGCCCGTTTTGTGCAAGTGCCAGTCCGGAAAAATACCGCGCACGTGGTGATTTCGCGTTTAACCTCAAGGCATTGGCCAAAGCCTCTTCCGCCTCAATCGAGACATAACCGTTGGTCGAAATAATCATAAACTCGGCTAGATCAGCGTAATCCTCGGCCTCTGTCGCATCGCCCAGAAGTGCGATAACCTTTTCCTTGGCTTGCCATGCAGCGGTCAGATTACCGATGCGCGCTTCATGCAACGCTAGCAGCTTCCAGCCCGCAGCATCGTCTGTGTGCAACGCCATCGTTTCACGCAGCTTTTCGATCAGCTCCAGATAATCCGCAGGCACATCGCCCGAAATGCCGGGGCTTCCAATCTCGGCTTCTGCCTCAATCTGGTTAGGGCGGTTTAGGCGCGCAATTCTGGCGGCTTCATGGCGTCCGGCAAGCGGCTGGTCTGGCAGTTGCGGACTGCCCATAAAAGCATAAAGCCCGAATGTACCACCGATCAAAAACACCGCCATAACCGCCAATGCGGGCTTGGAAACGGCGGCCCCTGCGGCGGCGGTTTCACTTTGGGCCCGCTTGTCCGCGGCCAAAAGACGCCGTGATATTTCCAGCCTTGCCGCGTCCGCCTCACCGGACGTGACAACACCGCGTTCCAGATCATCGTCCAAAGATTGCAACTGGTCTTTATAAACCTGCACATCTAGCTCGGACGTTTTAGCACCACTTGGCGCAATGAAAAATGCCCGCAGTATCACAAAGACCACGGCCAGTGTTATCAACGCTGAAATCACCCAAACCATCACGAAATCCCATAAAATTCGCCCCTTGCTACCCGAGCCGTTCGCCTAGGGAAAGCCTATTTGCAAAAACGTGACAACAAGAGCCAAAAAATGTCGTAAATATGGGTAAAAACGCCGCTCGGTGCATGGGTGGAATCGCCCGTATACCGCATGAATATTTCTGAACTGGTCGTCACCATCTGATCACGCTATATTCAGATCAAATACCCCTTTGCCATAGGTCAAACATATGAAACGTTATTCTGCATTTGCCATCGCACGCGAAGCTTTCCGCCACCACACCGGCTGGGAACGGGCATGGCGTTCGCCGGAACCGAAATCCGAATATGATGTGGTTATCGTCGGCGCAGGCGGGCACGGGCTGGCAACAGCCTATTACCTTGGCAAAAACTTCGGCATCACCAATGTCGCTGTGATCGAAAAAGGCTGGCTTGGCGGCGGCAATACCGGACGCAACACCACCATCATCCGATCCAACTATCTGCAAGACCCGTCCGCCGCGATCTACGAAAAAGCCCGTTCATTATATGAAACCATGAGCCAAGATCTGAACTACAACGTCATGTTTTCCCCACGCGGCGTAATGATGCTGGCCCAGACCCAAGCCGAAATTCGCGGCTACCAGCGCACTGCACACGCCAACAACCTGCAAGGGGTAACAACCGAATTTATCTCGCCCCAGCGCGTCAAGCAACTTTGCCCAATCATTGAATTGGGTGGCCCGCGCTACCCCGTGTTGGGCGCCTTGTGGCAACCACGCGGCGGCACCGCACGCCACGATGCGGTGGCCTGGGGCTATGCGCGTGCATGTTCCGACATGGGCATGGACATCATCCAGCAATGCGAGGTGACAGGCATCAAGCAGTCACGCGGCAAAGTGACAGGCATCCAAACCACCAAAGGTGCGATCAAAACCAAGAAACTTGCGATCATCGTTGCCGGCAATTCCGGTGATCT
>DAOUQS010000277.1 GCA_030625465.1 Amylibacter sp.
TAAGCATAAATAAGTGATGCATTTTTTTACCAAACGGTCAAGGAATTTCTTCCAACAGACTTTCAAGCATTATAGCGGAAGTGGTATCAATTGCCCAGTATCGTCGGCAAGCGAAGCCCGTTTTCACGCGCACATTCCACAGCATCCTCATATCCCGCATCCGCATGTCGCCACACGCCGCTGGCCGGATCATTCCATAAAACCCGCTCAATCCGTTTGGCGGCCGCATCGGTTCCATCGGCACAGATCACCACACCGGCATGTTGTGAAAACCCCATGCCGACACCGCCACCGTGATGTATAGACACCCATGTCGCACCTGATGCAGTATTGACCAAAGCGTTCAACAACGGCCAGTCCGAAACCGCATCAGAGCCGTCCTTCATCGCCTCGGTTTCCCGATTGGGTGACGCGACAGAACCCGCATCAAGATGATCGCGCCCGATCACAACCGGCGCGCTAAGTTCCCCCGACTTGACCATTTCGTTGAACGCAAGCCCCAACCGGTGGCGATCGCCCAGCCCGACCCAGCAAATCCGTGCGGGCAGCCCCTGAAAGCTGATCCTTTCGCGTGCCATATCCAGCCAGTTGTGAAGCTCTTTATTATCCGGCAGCAGTTCTTTAACCTTCTGGTCGGTTTTATAAATATCTTCAGGATCGCCGGACAAAGCAACCCAGCGAAACGGCCCAACCCCGCGACAAAACAATGGCCGGATATATGCAGGCACAAAACCCGGAAACGCAAAGGCATTTTCCAGCCCTTCTTCAAACGCCATCTGGCGGATATTATTGCCGTAATCAACCGTGGGAATACCCATTTCATGGTAATCACACATCGCTTTGACCTGAACCTTCATCGCGGCACGCGCGGCTTTTTCAACGGCTTTGGGATCACTTTCACGTTTTTCAATCCATTCCGCCATGGTCCAGCCCTGTGGCAGATACCCGTTGACCGGATCATGCGCCGAGGTCTGGTCCGTCACCAGATCAGGGCGGATACCGCGCTTGACCAGTGCGGGGAAAATATCAGCGGCATTGCCCAGTAAACCCACCGACTTAACCTCGCCCGCCGCAGTCCAGCGCGCGATCATGGCAAGCGCCTGATCCAGGGTTTCAGCGCGTTCATCCAGATAGTTTGTCCGCAATCTAAAATCGATGCTGTCGCTGTTGCACTCCACCGCCAGACAACAGGCACCGGCCATAACAGCAGCCAGCGGTTGTGCCCCGCCCATGCCGCCAAGACCCGCAGTCAGGAACCATTTACCCTTCAGATCACCGCCATAATGCTGGCGACCCGCCTCGACGAATGTTTCATATGTTCCTTGCACAATCCCTTGTGATCCAATGTATATCCAGCTGCCCGCAGTCATCTGGCCGTACATCATCAGACCTTTTCTATCCAGTTCATTGAAATGATCCCAGTTGGCCCAATGCGGCACAAGGTTTGAATTGGCGATCAACACGCGCGGCGCATCAACATGGGTTTTAACAACCGCAACAGGCCGCCCGGATTGCACGACCAGTGTCTCATCGTCCTCCAGATCCTTTAGCGTTGCGACCATGCGGTCAAAGTCGCCCCAAGTACGCGTAGCACGACCAATCCCGCCATAAACAACCAGTTCATGGGGGTTTTCAGCAACGTCCGGATGCAGGTTATTCATCAACATCCGCAACGGCGCTTCGGTCAGCCAGCTTTTCGCAGTCAGCTTGGTACCTGTCGGCGGAAAAATATCGCGGGTGTTTTTACGGTCTGACATCGGAATTCCTTCTGGTCGAATATGATAACTTTCGCATAGGCCATCCAAAGCCCCTGCCGTTATCTGATTAATCGACTCACATTGTATACATATATGTTTTTATGTCTATACATATCATCAAGCGCAGAGCATCTAGCAATGATAAAATATGCATCGCCCTAGCTTTATCAAACATACTGATATACCCGTACATAATAACAAACATACAGTCATAATAACGCTTGGGATAATATATTGACCGCCAAAAACAGCTATTCCGACATCAAAAAAACCGTTCTTGCACGCATTCGGGATCACACTTGGCCACCGGGATCAATCATCCCGGGCGAGGTTGAATTGTCGGAAGAATTCGGATGCGCACGCGCCACGGTCAATCGTGCCATGCGTGAACTGGCCGAAGACGGCATACTTGATCGTAAACGCAAAGCCGGCACACGGGTCAATAAATTCCCGATCAGACACGCCAAGTTTGCAATACCGCTGATCAGAACCGAGATCACATCCACAGGTGCCGCCTATCGCTACACCCTGATAGATAAAAAATCCCTAACCGCCCCCGCATGGTTACGCGCAAGGCTTGGCTTGCCCGACAACGCCAAAACCCTGCATTTGCAGTGCCTGCACTTTGCCGACAACATACCGTTCCAGTTTGAAGATCGCTGGATCAACATCAACGCGGTGCCCAGCGTTGAGCATGCCGATTTCACAACCGACGGCCCAAACGAATGGCTGATAAAAGAAGTGCCGTTCACCGATGTGGAGATATCGTTTTCAGCCAGAGTGGCCGATAAAGAAATCGCCGAATACCTGTCGCTTTCGGTTGGCGAACCGGTTTTTACCACCGAAAGAATAACATGGCTGTCGGGTAATCCGATCACTTTCGCACGTTTCAGCTTTGGCCGGGGTTACAGCCTGAAAACCCGGTTTTAAGCCCCCGCATGAAAAGCACAAAATATTCAAACCAAGCTTAATCCAGGT
>DAOUQS010000188.1 GCA_030625465.1 Amylibacter sp.
GCGCCTTATGATTTACCAAGTGAAAAATATGAACAATGGCGACAAATTGAAGTTGTATTTAACCCTGAAGAAATGGCTGTGAGATGATGAAACATATTCTGGCATTTTTATGCGCTGTTATGGCAATGCTTTCGTTAACAAGCACGATAGCGATAGCACAAAGCAAACCTTTGCGGATCGAGGTCACCAAAGGTGTGATCGAACCCATGCCGTTCGCGGCCCCTGTTTTTGTGGCTGAAAATGCCGCGGCCAAAAAATACGCGGCAGAGCTTACACAGGTTTTGGTCGCTGATTTAACCGGCTCCGGGTTGTTTCGTGAAATCCCGAATGCGGCGCATATTTCGAAAATCACCAATTTTAACGCGCCCATTCAATATCCGGACTGGAAAGCCATCAATGCACAGGCCCTGATCACTGGCGCGGTCAGTGTCTCGGGTAATCAGTTGATCGTGAAATTCCGTTTGTTTGACGTTTTCGCGAATACCGCACTGGGCGACGGGCTTCAGTTTGTTGCCACAACCAATAGCTGGCGACGCATGTCCCATAAGGTTGCCGATGCGGTTTACAGCCGTTTAACAGGTGAAACCGGTTATTTTGATAGCCGTGTAGTTTATATTTCTGAAGAAGGTCCGAAGAATAAACGCAGGAAGCGGGTGGCGTTGATGGATTATGACGGGGCAAATGTACGTTATTTGACGGATTCAAAGTCGATTGTTCTGGCCCCCAGATTTTCACCCAATGCACGCGAAATTATCTATACCAGCTACGAAACCGGCTCGCCGCGTGTCTACCTGATGAATGTGGATACCATGAAAAGCCGCATATTGGGGGACCAGCCGTCTATGGCCTTTGCGCCAAGGTTTTCGCCTGATGGAACAAAGGTTGTGATGTCCCTGTCCGAGCGGGGCAATTCCGATATCTATCTGGTTAACGTGTCCAACGGGCGCAAGGTGCGGCTGACAAGCTCTCCTGCAATTGATACCGCGCCAAGTTTTTCACCGGATGGGTCGCGGATTGTTTTCGAGTCTGATCGCAGTGGTGGACAACAGATATATGTGATGTCGACTTCTGGTGGGGCCGCAAAGCGGATCAGTGCTGGAAAAGGGCGTTATGGCACGCCCGTGTGGTCGCCGCGTGGCGATATGATTGCGTTTACCAAATTATATAAAGGACGGTTCCATATTGGTGTGATGCGGGTTGATGGCAGTCGTGAAAAATTGCTGACGGCATCGTTTCTGGATGAGGCCCCCACATGGTCGCCTAATGGTCGCGTTTTGATGTTTTTCCGTGAAACCAAAGGGGTAAACGGCGCGCCGTCAATTTATTCAGTCGATATAACCGGCCAGAACCTGCGCAAGGTGAATACGCCGACATTCGGGTCTGATCCGGCGTGGTCCAGCCTGTTGAAGTGATTTGGAACGTAATTCACATTCGTATTCGTTTCTGGTACAAATAGAAAAATGATGGAAAACCATCAAGAGAGGCAGAGCAATGGTAAACATTCTAGTAAAGTTAAGTGCAGCGGCTATTTGTGCAGTTGGACTAACCGCATGTGACACAAATTCACCGGGTGGTTATGGTGCGGGGGGTGTTGTCGGTGGTATTCAACCAGGTAGCCCGTCTGATCCGACATCGCTTGCATATTTCCAACAAACCATTGGGGACCGCGTGCTGTTTGCCGTTGATCAAAGCACATTAAGCCCTGAAGCAATTTCGATATTAGACGGCCAAGCCAACTGGTTGCTGCAATCCACGCAATATGTTGTCACGATCGAAGGCCATGCCGATGAGCAGGGAACGCGCGAGTATAACCTTGCATTGGGTGCGCGTCGCGCAAGTGCGGCACAAAACTATCTGGTCAGCAGGGGTGTCGCGGACAACCGCGTCAAAACCGTGACTTTTGGTAAAGAGCGCCCGCTTGAAATCTGTTCAACAGAGGCATGCTGGTCCAAAAACCGTCGGGCGGTTACGATTGTCCGCGCAGGTTTGGGAAGTTAAGAGGCAGTCATGGGTGTTAAATCTAAGTTTGTAAAATCCGTATACGTTCTGATTTGGGCGGCCTGCATTCCAGCAATGGTTTTTGCACAGACAAAGGATGAAACTCTTGCCGATCTTCGGCAAGAGCTGGTCTTTCTGAATAGCGGGCTTCAGCTTTTGAATCGCGAATTATCGACCACTTCGGGTAGTGCCGCACCTTCCGGTTCTGGCTCGCTTTTGCAGCGAACCGATGCGCTTGAACTGGAATTGCGCCGTATTACAGGTGTTGTTGAACAGTTGCAGTTCCGCATAGAACGTATTGTGCAAGATGGCACTAACCGGCTGGCCGATATGCAGTTCCGCATTGTCGAGCTGGAAGGCGGAGATGTCACAAACATTCCTGAAATTCCAACCCTTGGCGGTGAAACCGAAGGTGCGGCCACTGGTTCGGGAACCAACAATCAGGGCTCTGCCGGTAACGCGGGTGTTGAACTGGCCGCTTCTGAACAAGGTGATTTTGACCGTGCTGTTGTAGCTGTCGAAGCTGGCAGTTATGCTGATGCTGTTGCAAAATTGGACAGGTTTTTATTAACGTATCCGGGCGGCCCTTTGACGGGGGAAGCACATTACTGGCGGGCGGAAGCCTTGGCCGGCCTGAGTGACTGGAGCAATGCCGCACGCGCATTTCTGGAAAGTTTCAGCGGCTCGCCGAATGGTGCCAAAGCACCAAAATCTTTATACAGGCTTGGTGTAAGCTTGGCCGAGTTGGGCCAGACGCAGGATGCTTGCTCGACATTGGGCGAGGTGGAACTGCGTTATCCGGCAGCCCCGGCGGCACAAGACGCCAGAAATAAGATGACAGCCTTGAGCTGTTTATAGATGTGGCTGACGCGATAAGCCTAAATACACAAATCAGCACTGTCATGGCCGATGTGCCAGATGGTGCTGTGGGTGTTGCGGTTTCGGGCGGTGGCGACTCGGTTGCATTGTTGCGTTTGCTTCAGGATTGGGGACAGGAAAACCACCGCAAAATATATGCCGCGACGGTCAATCATAATCTACGAAACGCGGCGCAGGCCGAGGCTGATTTTGTTGCGCGTCTTTGCAATGATCTATGTGTTTCGCATCATATATTAAGTTGGGATGGCTGGGATCAGCAAGGCAATTTACAAAATGCGGCGCGAAATGCACGCAAGTCATTACTTGCAAATTGGGCGCATGAATTGGGCATTGAAACGGTTGCATTGGGCCACACGCGTGATGACCAAGCCGAAACATTTCTGATGCGCCTTGCGCGCGGCTCTGGTGTGGATGGGCTTTCGGGGATAAGGCAAATCAGCGGTCAGCGCCCGATCTGGGTGCGCCCCATATTGGGAATAAAACGCCAGGATTTACGCTGTTATTTGAATAAAATAGGGCAAACTTGGGTGGACGACCCGTCTAATGACGATGACAGTTTCGACCGGATCAAGATGCGCAAAGCGATGCCTGAACTTGCCAAACTGGGTCTGAGCATTGATCGCTTGGCCAGTACGGCTGAAAGCTTGCAGACATCCAGAACCGCGCTGGAACAAGTGACCGAAAGCGTCATGCGCAGGTGTTGTGAAGCCAGCAGGTTTGGAACGGTTTCAATCGACTTGGACGCATTGCAATTGGAGCCGCTTGAAATTCAATACCGGGCGTTAAGCTATGCAATGGCATGGGTGACAGGTGCGCATTACCGCCCCAGATTTTCGGCATTAAAGATGGTTTACGGGTTTCTAGGGCAAGGCAAATCGCAAACACTGGCGGGATGTTTCATCAAAGTGGTTACACCCACGCAAGTCATTGTGATGCGTGAAGTGACAAATATGGCACCGGAACCCGTTGTGAATGGCTGTTTTGACGGGCGCTGGAATGTGTCCTTGGATCAAAATATAGCGGGTGCAGAAATCAGACCATTAGGTGAAAAAGGTATTCTGCAAGTGGAAAACTGGCGAGATCTGGATATTTTGCGCGATATTTTGCTTCAAACACCTGCTATTTGGGTAGGAAATACAGTGCTTTCAGCACCATTTGCCGGTATTGACGGGCCAGTACAAATATCCCTGAAAAATGATACGGAACAGTTCTATTGTGACGTTGTTTCACGTTGAATAACCGTGAAAGAGCATTATGTTAGTGATGCATCGCATTAAGCGAGTCGGCACCTGCCGACATAAATAGGAGAAAACCCTTGGGTAACGCCAGAAATCTTATCATTTGGATCGCGCTGTTTTTGCTCGTGATCGGTTTGTTCAGTGTCTTTAACGACAATCCACAAAATCAATCGGGAAC
>DAOUQS010000362.1 GCA_030625465.1 Amylibacter sp.
TTTATCAATATCAGCAGGTGTCGCTGAAAAAGTTTTCATGGGTTTCATACCTTTAATGATAGCGCGAGTGCCGCGCCGAAACTGATATGGGGGTTCTAAGGGTTTACTGACGCAAGTCAACAGAGGTAAATCCTAATTTATCGCGTTAAATCAATGCGTTATAAATTAGGTATAATAATACCCCATATACTTAGCGCTTTTGCGGAATTGAATACGTCAGGTTTGCCCGCGCCACGGGTGCCGCCTGCCCAATCGAATACAACAACACATCCCCCACAGACAATGTGCGGCCCAATTTTAACACCCGCGCTTTGGCAATCATATCGGTTGCCGCTGGTTTACGCATGAAATCAATTGAACAGTTTGTGGTCACCGTCAGGGCCTCTGGCCCGATAAGCGCCAATGTGGCGATATAATAGGACACATCCGCAAGCGCGAACATCGCGGGGCCTGAAACAGTACCGCCCGGACGCAAATGGCGGGTTTGCACATTCATGCGCACCACCACCTCATCCACAGACAGGGAAAGCACGTCGAAATCATTATCAATCTGCGGAAACACTTTTTCCAGAAACGCGGTCACTTCCGCGATTGTCATCTTAAGTTCCATATGGCACCTTTTAATTCACCCCTGACTAACAAGGTTTATCCGATGACCCAAGATATTTTACAGCGTGAAGACATTAACGATGTGGCAATATTAACGATGAACACGCCAAAATCCCTGAACGCATTATCCGATGCAATGCTGGACGCCTTGCATAAGGCATTCGACGGCATTGCAGAGACGCCCGAAATCCGTGCGGTCATTATACGCGGTCAGGGCAAAGCTTTTTGCGCCGGGCACAACCTGAAAGAAATGACTGCGGCAAGGGACGCGGATGATAAGGGTCGGGCCTATTTCAATGATCTGTTTTCACGCTGTGGTGCATTAATGCAACGCATCCAGACCCTGCCCCAACCGGTGATTGCCCAAGTCCATGGTATCGCCACCGCCGCAGGTTGCCAGCTGGTGGCCACTTGCGATATGGCCGTGGCTGCCGACACCACACGGTTTGGCGTGAACGGTGTGAACATCGGCCTGTTTTGTGCCACCCCGATGGTCGCCCTGTCACGCAACATCCCGCGCAAACGCGCGTTTGAAATGCTGACCACGGGACGGTTTATATCTGCACCCGAGGCCGCCGATTATGGCCTGATCAATATGTCTGTACCCGAGGATGCCCTGGACGCTGAAACTTTGCAGTTGGCGCAAACCGTCGCAGGTAAACTTGGCAAGGCTGTAAAGATCGGCAAGCAGGCGTTTTATGAGCAGCTTCAAATGCCGATAATGGACGCTTACAATTACGCAGGCGATGTGATGGCCACCAATATGATGTATGATGAAACCGCCGAGGGGGTGGCGGCGTTCTTGGGCAAACGTGAAGCAACCTGGGAAAATCCCTAACAGATTTACAGCCGTTTAAGCATTGTGCAAAAACAATCGAATTGCGACAATTAAACCAGTAAACTAATTTAGTAAAAGCACAGATGAATAATACTGAAAGCCATCCCGTGCTAATTATAAAACGTTGTTATTTAACGGTAGTTTATCGCAGCGCGCGCCTGTTCTTCCAGCCAAGCCGCCATTTTACGATAAGGTATCGGCCCATGGCTGATCCGTGCTACACCGCAATCTGCCAGCATTGCCGCATCCGGCACATGCGGCAATGCGATGATATTCACCGGCAGCGGGCATTCAGCGCATAGGCGTTTTATCAGCCCCGCATCCGCAAGGCCAGGCGCAAAAAACCCATCCGCCCCCGCATTGGCAAAAGCGTCCGCGCGTTCCAGCGCCGCG
>DAOUQS010000329.1 GCA_030625465.1 Amylibacter sp.
GCACTTGATGCGGTGGCGCTGACGCCGGATATTATAGTGGATACCATCGGGGCGGTTTTGAAATATCAGGATGATATTGCAAAAATCCAAGGATCAGATGCAAACCGTTTGCTGGAAGCGACCCGAAGTGACCTTCGGGCCACGGAATGAATACAGCATTACAGGACGATGGCCGTCTTGTGCAAAATATCATCTATTTTTGCCGTGCTTTGCGCCGTGCCGGCGTGCCGGTGGGAACCGCGCAAGTAAAGGATGCCATCCGTGCCGTGCAGGCCGTGGGCTTTACCAAACGCGCGGATTTCTTTGTAACCTTGCAGGCCTGCCTGATTACAAGGGTGGAACACATGCAGGTGTTTTTGCAGGTGTTCAACATGTTTTGGCGCGACCCTGAATTTTTGGAACACATGATGCAACTGATGTTGCCGATGTTGCAAGACGCCACCGCCATCCCGAAAAAACCCAAAGACGCACAAACCCGCGCGGCTGAAGCCATGGCCGAAGGGCTGGGTGGGAACGTGCCGCAAGCGGAACAAGAAGAGCTGGTTTTGGATGCGCGATCCAGCACCTCGCAGGCAGAGCGTCTGGGGGCGATGGATTTTGAACAGATGAACACTGCGGAAATGCGCGATGCTGAAAAAGCCATTGCCAATATGCGCCTTGATATTCGCAAACGCGCATCGCGCCGCACCCGACCGGCGGCTTGGGGCCGAAAGCCGGATGTGCGCGCCGCATTTCGTGCCGCAAGAAAAACAGGTGGCGAGGTTTTGCATTTGCCTAAAATTGCACCGCGCAAGAAAATACCGAACCTTGTTGTGCTGACGGATATATCGGGATCAATGTCGACCTATTCACGCATGATGCTGCATTTCATTCATGCGATGACCCGGACAAAAGACGCGCACTGGGCCGAGGTGCATGCCTTTACCTTTGGTACGCGCCTGTCGAATATTTCACGGCACATCATGCAAAAAGACCCTGATGCCGCACTTCAGGCCATTGGCCAACAGGTACAGGATTGGGATGGGGGCACACAAATCGGCGAAAGCCTGAAAGCGTTTAACTATACATGGTCGCGGCGGGTTTTGAATACGGATGCGGTTGTATTGCTGATCACAGACGGGCTGGAATGTCAGGATACAGATCTGTTGCAGGCCGAAATGCGCCGCTTGCGTTTGTCATGTAATCACCTGATCTGGCTGAACCCTTTGCTGCGCTTTGACGGGTTTGCGCCGCTTGCCGCAGGCATTCGTGTGATGCTGCCCTATGTTGACAGTTTTGCCGCCTGTCACAACCTTGCATCTTTGCACGAATTAACCGAGGCTTTAAACGGGGCGAAAAATATGGATGTGAAACAACAAATGATGGCCGCGATATGACGCAAAATCTGGATAACATGGCAAGCGTTGCTTTGGGATATTTAGCATCCGGTAAAGGGGCGGCTTTGGCCACGGTCATCTTGACATGGGGGTCGGCCCCACGGCCTGTTGGTTCACAACTTGCAATAGCCGAAGACGGTGCGTTTCAGGGCTCTGTGTCGGGCGGGTGTGTGGAAGGTGCGGTTATACTAGCCGCACAAGATGCGATACACGATGGGAAATGCCGCGTGCTGGAATACGGTGTGGCGGATGAAGAAGCCTTTGCCGTCGGGCTGGCCTGTGGCGGAAATATCCGGATACTGGTGGAACCTGTCGGTGTCGGCGACGGGCCTGACAAGCAGCTTTTAAAGGACGCGACCCACGCGGCGGATACCCGTCAATCGTTTGCGTACCGTGTTGATCTAGGCAACTGGTCACGCGAATGCGTTAAGCCTGAAGGCCTGATGATGGGTGTAGAGGGCAACCAATTTACGTATGTTGCCAACCCGGGCCTGCGGATGATTATTGTGGGGGCGGTGCATGTCACCCAAACTCTGGCGCCACTGGCAAGGATGGCAGGCTATGATGTTTTGCTGGTTGATCCCCGCGACAGCTTTGCCACAAAAGCACGTTTCCCGAAGGAAAATTTTGTAGATGCATGGCCTGATGAAGCGTTGACGCAAATCGGGCTGGATGCGCATACCGCAGTGATTACACTTAGCCATGACCCGAAAATTGATACGCCTGCTTTGGCCGTCGCGCTAAAATC
>DAOUQS010000367.1 GCA_030625465.1 Amylibacter sp.
TTGCATCAAGTGGTTTTGCACCATATCGCGCATCGCGCCAGACTTGTCGTAATAGGCCCCGCGCCCTTCAACCCCGATGCTTTCAGCCACGGTAATTTGCACATGATCGATATGCATCGAATTCCACAACGGTTCAAACAATGCATTGGCAAAGCGCAACGCCATCAGGTTTTGCACGGTTTCCTTGCCCAGATAGTGATCAATACGGAATATCTGTTCCTCATTAAAACTCTGCGCCAAAACCTTATTCAGTGCTTTTGCCGAAGCCAAATCCCGGCCGAACGGTTTTTCCACCACAATGCGGGTTTTGTCGTCAGTGATTTTATGCTTCAGCAGGCGTTCTGCCAACGGTGCGAACAGTGATGGGCCAACTGAAAAATAAAATGCGTGAATAACATCTTTGCGCAAAATTCCGGCCAACTCAGACCAGCCCTCATCGCCAAGCGCATCCAGCTTTATATAGGTAATCCGTTCCAGAAAACTTGTGATTTTCGCCGCGTTGCGTTTTTTGGATTTCACGAAATCCTCTAACGCTTTCTTGACAAAATCCTTGAATTCCTTCTGGTTGAAATCAGACCGTGCCGCCGCGATAATGCGCGCATCATCGGGCAATTGTCCTGCGCACATACGCCGGTACAGGCCCGGCAGGATTTTACGTTTCGCCAGATCACCGGTTCCACCGATAATTACCAGATCGAAATCATCCACAGGTATTGTTTGCGCAGCCATCAGGCAGACCCTTTTTTGGGGAACTATCGCAATTGCTTAACAAAGCTGCAAGGAAAACACACATCGCGCGTGGACATTCACGAAAAAGTGGGTTCCCGGCTAACAGCTTTCATAATACACGCGAACCGTGTAGCCAGATATAAATAATAAAACAGGCCAAGCGCATGAATGACCAGTCCTTTGACACTGACAAAGCCAAACCGATTGGCAAGTTTACAGATCCAGATATCACTGCCAAGGGCGATGTGCGCGCCAGTGTACCGCTGATCGGGGCCACAACGCTGTGGTTCAACACCGGCACCTTGTGCAATATCGAATGTGTGAACTGCTATATCGAAAGTTCGCCCACCAATGATGCTTTGGTCTATATCACCACCGCAGAAGTGGTGGATTATCTGGACCAGATCAAGACCCGCAACTGGCCCACAACCGAGATCGGCTTTACGGGTGGCGAACCGTTTATGAACCCGGATATGATCGCCATGGCGCATGCCTGTCTGGAACGCGGGTTTAAGGTGCTGATCCTGACCAACGCGATGCTGCCGATGATGCGTAAATCGGTAAAAGCGGGTTTGTTGGCATTGCAGGCCACGTTTGGTGACAAGCTGACTTTGCGGGTATCCTTGGATCATTTCAAATCCGGATATCACGATAAAGAACGCGGTCGCGGATCGTATGACATCACCATTAAAGGTATGAAATGGTTGCGCGACAACGGTGTTAAGATGGCTGTAGCCGGACGCACGGTTTGGGGTGATAGCGATGCGCAAAGCCGTGCAGGCTATAAATCCCTGTTTGCCCAACATGGTTTTGACATTGACGCCAACAACCCTGCCATGACGGTCTTGTTTCCCGAAATGGATGAAACTGCGGACGTGCCTGAAATCACCACCGCTTGCTGGGATATTCTGAACAAACCACAATCCGATGTGATGTGTTCATCGTCGCGCATGGTGGTCAAACGCAAAGGTGCGGACAAACCTGCCGTTCTGGCCTGCACATTGCTGGCTTATTCACCCACGTTCGAGCTGGGCCAGACTTTGGAACA
>DAOUQS010000202.1 GCA_030625465.1 Amylibacter sp.
GGCACTGCGCACGATCATGACCAACAGAACGATCACAACTGCAAAACCAATCATGCCGCCAATTACCAGCGGGTCATCAAGGGAATAGGTCTGTCCACCAATTTGTATCATGTCCTGCCAAACAATCTTTCTATATCAGCCAATTTCAATTCCACATAAGTCGGGCGGCCGTGGTTGCACTGTCCCGAATGCGGTGTCGCTTCCATTTCGCGCAAAAGCGCATTCATTTCATCGGCCTGCATCCGCCGGCCTGATCGGATCGAGCCGTGGCAGGCCACCCGTGACAAGATCGCTTCAATCTGGTTTTTCACCGCCTGCGTATCACTTTGGTCACCCAGCTCGTCACATATATCGCGCACCAGACGGGCCGCGTTGACCTCGCCCAGAATTGCGGGGGTTTCGCGCACGCAAACCGCATTGCCGCCGAATTCTTCAATGACCAGACCAAACTTGGCCAGCAGGGGTAGAACATCGACCAGCGCCAAGCGTTCATTTTCGGACAATTCCACAACCTCGGGCAACAGCAACGCTTGTGACGCCACGCCGTTCGCGGCCATTTGCGCCTTTAGTTTTTCATAAACCAGCCGTTCATGCGCGGCGTGTTGATCGACAATCACCATGCCGTCTTTGGTTTGTGCGATAATGTAATTCTCATGCACTTGCGCACGCGCGGCACCTAAAGGCGCATCGACCTCGATCACTTCAATCGGGGCGGTTTCCACCCGTCCGGAGTAATCTGTTTGCACCTCTGCAAAACCTGATTGCACAGGCGCAACGGTTGCAGGGCGTGACCGCTGATCCATTTGATAAACAGGCGTTTCAGGGCGAAACGCGCCCAAAGTCGCGCCGGCCACAGTGGTTGAGGCACGATGCCCGGCCCCTGTCAGCGCATGGCGCAAGCCAGAGACAATTAAACTGCGCGCAGCGGCAGGATCGCGGAACCGCACCTCTGCCTTGGCTGGATGCACATTTACGTCAACCAACGTCGGGTCGCATTCGATGAATAAGGCGACAACAGGGTGACGGTCACGACTTAGGAAATCAAAATACGCACCACGCACCGCGCCCAGCAACAAGCGGTCTTTCACAGGGCGGCCATTCACGAACAGGTATTGTCCGATTGCCGCACCCCGCGAATAGGTCGGCAAGGATGCATAGCCATGCAAAGACAGGCCTTCACGTTCAAAATCCAGCCGCACAGAGTTCTCTGCGAACTCCGCCCCCAGGATGGAACGCAAACGCCCCAGAACCGCATCGAACAAATCACCCGATTGCGCATCGGCACGAAAGGTTACGCGGCCCTGACCGCCACCCGATATATCGCGCAAAGTGAAACCCACATAAGGTTCCGACATCGCAAGGCGTTTCACCACATCGGTAATCGCTTGGGATTCCGCACGATCAGTACGCAGGAACTTTAACCGCGCAGGGGTTGCATGGAACAGATCGTTCAATTCCACCGTTGTGCCAACACCGCGCGCGGCAGGTTTAACAGGCAGAATATCCCCGCCATTAACCGAGATTTCGGCCGCACTATCCGCCCCGTCGATCCGTGACGTAATGGTTAAACGCCCGACAGCACCCAAAGACGGCAAAGCTTCGCCCCGAAACCCGAACGTATGGATATTCAGCAGATCGGAACCGTCAATTTTCGATGTTGCATGGCGCGACAATGCAAGCCTCAGCTGGTCCATCGGGATGCCAAAGCCGTTGTCTTCAACGCGGATCAAGGTCTTGCCACCATCCGCATAAGCCATATCAATACGTGTGGCACCGGCATCAAGTGCGTTTTCAACCAGTTCTTTGATCGCAGAACTTGGCCGTTCAACAACCTCACCTGCCGCAATGCGATTGGCAGCGGCATCGTCAAGTTGTTTGATTTGCGGGCGGGAACCCATGATATTGGGGTTAAGTTTATTCATGCCACTAAGGATAGCATGAAATCATCCGATTCGACAGCACCAACCGTTAGTCGGTAGAAACCAGCCCTTCGGGTTTGCCAACCACAACAAACCGCATTGCATCAGGCTTCAGCAGCCATTTGGCAACCTTATTCACCTGTTCCAGCGTCACCGCATTGATGGTGTCATTGCGGGTCTTCGGATAATCTATCGGCAAGCCCTGCATCTGCATCCCGACCAATAGGCCCGCGATACGCCCGTTGCCGTCAAACCGCAAAGGATAGGCCCCGGTCTGGTACTTTTTGGCGGCAATCAATTCTGCCTCGGTTACACCGTTTTCAGCCATCTTGCGCCATTCATCCCGAATAACCTCTATTGCGGTTTTAATCCGGTCATTGGACGATGAAACACTGCCGCCAACAATGCTGACATAATCATAAGGCGCAAGGTAGGAATAAACCCCGTAAGTCAGTCCGCGTTTTTCGCGCACTTCCTGGGTCAGGCGCGCGGTAAAACCGCTGCCGCCCAGTATATGGTTCAGCAGGTAAGCGGCGAAAAACTCCGGATCGTCCCGGTCAATCCCCGCATGCGCCCAAACCGCAACCGCTTGTGGTGTGTCAAAATCCACCACGGTCAAGCCGCCAGAGGCCGCAAATTCTGTTTTCTGCGGCAAGGTCGGGCCGGTTTCGGGGAAATCACCCAGCAGTTCATCCAGCATCGGGCCCAGTTCTGCAGCCGTTATATCGCCGACAACACTGACAAACATCCTGTCCTTGGTAAAAGCACCCTTATAGGCCGCCTGCACATCAGCAACCGTCAGGGTCGCAACTGTTTCAGGTATACCTTCAAGCGGCTGGCTGTAAGGATGCGCTGGATACGCCAGCGCACGGATTGTACGCCCTGCAATATCGCCAGGGTCCGTTTCACTGGATTGCACAATAGCGATCACCTGCTTTTTCACCCTGTCAAACGCAACCTGATTAAATGCGGGCTCCATCAAGGCCTGCTTAAGCAATGCCAAAGACTGGTCACGGTTTTCGGTTAGCACCTGCGCCGAAATAGAAACGCTGTCACGGCCTGCGTTGTAACCAAAACTTGCGGCCAGTTCCTCGGTTGCTTTTGAAAATGCGGTGGCGTCCATTTCCCCAGAGCCTTCTTCCAAAAGCCCCGTCATCAGGTATGTAGCACCCGCTTTTTCAGGCGCATCCAGTGATGAGCCACCCTTGAAGCTGACCTCTAAAGCGATAAACGGAATGCTGTGTTCTTCTACCAGCCAGACGGTAATCCCGCCCTTGGTAGTTATTTCCTGAATGTCTGTTTCTGCGACAGCGAAAACCGTGCAAAACACCCATGCGACAAGGCCCAATAAAATACGCATCCGCTTATCCTTCCGCCTTTGGCAGCAACCACGATGTTACTGAATTATTTATATTCAGAACATTCTGTGCCGCAGCCTTAACATCACTTGCTGTAACCGCCTGTAAAACATCCGGCCACGCCTGAATATCTTCAACCGTCAACCCCGAGGTCAGGGCCGCGCCGTAACGCCGTGCCAACCCCGACAGGCTATCACGCGCATAAATCTGTGACGCTTTTGCCTGTGTTTTCAAGCGCGCTAAATGTTCCGCATCAATATCGCTGTCCAGAAATGCCTGCAATGCCGCGTCCAGCGCAGCTTCCACATCTTGTTGCGTTGCTGTTGGTGCCGGCAAAACAAATAGCCCAAAGGTATCACGGTCCAGCGAAACGCCATCGTAAAATGCTGAAAGATTCAGTGCAACTTTTTGTTTTAATTGCAATTCCTGCCCCAGATACGATGTAATTCCAGAACCGCCCAAAAGCTGCGCCAACATTTCCAGTGCCGCCGCTTCTTTTTGATCACCTGTTTTTCGGTGATCTGCCAGATATGTGCGGATCATGACCGGTTGGCGCACGCGGGCATCTTGCATCTCAATACGCAGGGGCGCCAGATGCGGTGGTTCCTGGGTGCGTTTGCGTTCAGGTAAATCCAAAGACGGGGTGCGTTTGCCGTAATGTTCTTTTGCCAGTCGGCGCACCTCATCAGGGGTGGTATCACCCGCAACAATTAGAATT
>DAOUQS010000218.1 GCA_030625465.1 Amylibacter sp.
ACATTATTATTATAGCCGCTCTTTGAATTGGTTTGCCTGTTTGCTTGGTTATTTCGGTATAAGCTTGTCGATTGTTGCAAGGCAAAGCTGCGGGCGATCCTGCTTTTCGCTGGCCAGAACTTCTGCCAGATTACTGTCACCCGTCAACACCAGCGCGCCGTCCATGCCCGCGTTGATCGCCATGGCAATATCGGTATATAGCCGGTCGCCAACCATCACCGAATTCGCCACTGTAACACCCAGAATTTCAGCGGCAATTTCAACCAGTGCCGGGGCCGGTTTGCCGAAAACATGGGCGCATTTAACCTGTGTGCAACCTTCTATTGCCCCGATAATCGCCGCTGCGTCAGGAACCCCCAAACGATGCTCCATCGGGCAGTAACGATCCGGATTGGTCGCAACCAGAATGGCGCGGTCTTCCTCGACAATCGCGCGAAAGGCTATGTCCAGCTTGGCAAAGTCAAAGCTGCGATCAAAGCTGGCAATAACGATATCAATCTTTGCCGGATCCTCTGAAATCTCGATGCCGGCTTCGCGCAGGGTTTGTTGCAAAGGTGGTTCCGATATGGCGTAAACAACAGCCCCCTTGCGGTGCGTTGTCAACCAACGCGCAGTTGCAGTAGCAGAGGTAACAACCCGGCCCTTTGCCTGCAATCCAAGCTCTTCCAGCCTTTGTTCATATTCGGCAACCGTCTTGGTCGGGTTATTCGTAACAAAAGCATAAGGCAAAGCATTGTCTACCAACCACTTGAACAGCTCCACCACGCCCGGCAACAGTTTATCGCCTAGGTAAATTGTACCGTCCAGATCAAAAAAATAGGCTTCATAGGGTTGCGTTGCCTGGCTTGGCGGGCCTTCAAGAATTGTTTCGGGTGCGGGCATGTTAACGGTTCCAGATCATGTGTGAATATTTGCGTAATAATCGACGCGTAAAACCGGCATTGCAAGGCAAAGTTTAACAAATCAGCAAAGAATGTGCTGCCGCCTATATGCACCTGACACGCGGCGGCTGGTAGCCATCCACCCAACGCGCAATAACCGCGCGCGCTGAAATCGCATCATCTGTATCAAATGCTGTTTTCAAGTCACGTATCGCCTTGGCGATCTCAATTTCGGAAAGCGCTGTTTCCCGGGCGCGCAATATCTTTTTATGCGGTGTTACAAGCATATCATCGCCGATCAACAGCTCTTCATACAGCTTTTCTCCAGGACGTAATCCGGTTAATTCTACGGCAATATCACCATTGGGATTGCCCACATCGCGCACCGTTCGCCCGGAAAGCTTGATCATCAAACGTGCAAGATCGTAAATCTTGACCGGCGCGCCCATGTCCAGAACAAAAACATCCCCGCCACACGCAAAACTACCTGCCAGCAAGACCAGACGGGATGCTTCATTGATCGTCATGAAATACCGCGTCACATTTTTATCGGTTACCGTTACCGGCCCGCCTTTTGCAATTTGCCCCTGAAACAAAGGAATAACAGAGCCGGAAGACCCCAGAACATTGCCAAACCGCACCATTGAGAAAAGCGTTTTCTGGCAGCGGCTTGCCAGATCCTGCACCACCAGCTCTGCCAGGCGTTTGGACGACCCCATAACATTGGTTGGCCGGACCGCTTTATCGGTCGAGATTAGAATAAACCGTTCCAATCCGAATTTGCGCGCAGCTTGGGCCACATTTCGTGTGCCGATAACATTGTTATACAGGCCCGCCAGTTCATTTATTTCAACCATCGGCACATGTTTGTAAGCGGCTGCATGCAACACTATCTGAATGTTGTTTGCACTAAAAACCGCGTCAACGCGCGCCTTATCAGTCACCGAATCCAGTACCGGAACCAGATCAACACCAGCAGCTTTTGCAATGGGCCGCAGTTCACGATCTATTGCATATAAGGCAAGTTCAGAATGGTCGAATAAAACCAGCTTGCGGATCCGGCATTTTAGCAATTGGCGGCACAATTCCGATCCAATAGAGCCCCCGGCACCCGTAACCATAACGGTTTTGCCCGCGTATGTGCGGTCTACTTCGGGCATCTTTATGTCGATTTTTTCGCGGGACAATAAATCATCCATCGCGATAGGGTGCAGGCTTTCTAGCGGTTGAGTGCCGCTAATAATGTCCAGAAATGACGGAAGCGTTTGCACCTTGCATCCCAGTGGCTCCAGCTGGTTATGGATTTCTTTACGGCGGCGCTCACTTATAGACGGCATTGCAAGAATGATATGGTCAATATTCTTTGCATCTATAATTTTTTCCACATTGCACGCACTTAAAACAGGCAACCCCGATGCAATCATTCCTATCACGTCCAGATTATCATCAACAAATGCAATAGGTTGTAATTCCGGCGTTTGCCGCAATGCCGAAACAAGCTGGATGCCCGTTCGCCCTGCGCCATACACAAGTACGCGTTTTACCGGCATGCTGCTTTTGGGCAAGCAATCCAGTAAATATTGCCCCGCAATACGCGAAGAAATATTTGCCGTGAAAAACAGCATGCCGAAAATAATCGGCACAGTGCGCGGGGCGGGGTGCCCAAGCAAAGAACTTGTGATGCTGCAAATAATCACCAAGCCAAAGGAAAACGACCCGGTACGCAGGATCGCATTGCTTTCAAAGGCATCAAGCTTAATGCGCGAAAGGCCCGTGCCCAGCAGTAAACCAAAGCCAAGAATGGCCATAATCGGGAACAGGACCCAAAGCTCTTGCAAAAAGGGATGCGGATATAACATTCCGAATTGCAGCGCAAAAGCACCGTACAACGCCATAAGCAATATAAGAATATCAAGGCAAACAAGGATCAGCTGTTTCGAAAAACGCGACCGGTTTGTTAACGCTTCATACATTACGCAGACTTTCAGCAACTTTAACGCCCCTAAGGGCTTCAAATTGATCGCTGGGCTTTAGGTTAACAGCCGTATTGATATATTGGCAAAATCCAAAGCCCCGTCACAACATTTAATTTTAGCTAAGTTTTGTTAAAACTTGCCGTATGCTTGATGTATCCAGCGAATAGTTAAAAATTCCTGAATTAGTCTGGGCTACACGGTTATTAGTTTATTTTGCGCCTATAGGGGCTTGGATTTATAACAGGCATTGATTCAATCTATAACTTCTTTACATCAGGCCCTAACAAAGAAAGCCAAGGCGCGCCCGAACCATGACGATATCAGACAAACTTGCCGATAGCGGCAGCAAGCATCCAGCCCTTAAGCCTGCGAAAGTCGGCGTTCTAATCGCCAACCTTGGCACACCAGATGCGACCGATTACTGGTCAATGCGCCGATATTTAAACCAGTTTTTATCCGATCGCCGTGTTATTGATTATGCTTGGTGGAAATGGCAACCGCTGCTGCAAATGATCATTCTAACCACCCGCCCGTCCAAATCCGGTGCTGCCTATCGTAAAATCTGGAACAACACTTTGGATGAAAGCCCGTTATTGACCACCACGCGGGCGCAAAGTGAAAAAATTGCCGCGACTTTGGAAAAACAATACGGCAGCGATGTTATCGTGGATTTTTGTATGCGGTATGGAAATCCGTCAACGCAGGACGTTATCAAAAAACTGAAAGATCAAGGGTGTGAACGGATCGTATTTTTCCCGCTTTATCCGCAATACTCCGCACCGACAACCGCCACCGCAAACGATCAGGTT
>DAOUQS010000124.1 GCA_030625465.1 Amylibacter sp.
CGATCTGACCATGGACGAAATGATCGTGCGCATCCACGACACGGTTAGCCATGCACGCAACCTGTGCGACAATATCCAGTGGTCACCGATGGATGCGACCCGCACGGAAACCGATTACCTGTGCCGCACGGTGGAAACCGCGATCAAGGCGGGTGCAACCACCATCAATATTCCCGATACCGTGGGCTATACCGCACCACGCGAAAGCGCCGGCATTATCCGGATGCTGATTGAACGGGTGCCGGGTGCCGACACGGTTATTTTTGCAACCCATTGTCACAATGATCTGGGCATGGCGACCGCAAACGCGCTGGCCGCTGTCGAAGGTGGTGCGCGCCAGATCGAATGCACTATCAACGGTTTGGGCGAACGCGCCGGCAACACCGCACTGGAAGAGGTCGTGATGGCGATGCGCGTGCGCAATGACATCATGCCATACACCACCAAGATCGACACCACCAAGCTGATCAATCTTAGCCGCCGCGTGGCAACCGTTTCGGGCTTTGCTGTGCAAAACAACAAAGCGATTGTCGGCAAAAACGCTTTTGCCCACGAAAGCGGTATCCACCAGGACGGCATGCTGAAATCGGCCGATACGTTCGAGATTATGCGCCCCGAGGATGTGGGTCTGAAAGAAACCAATCTGGTCATGGGCAAGCATTCGGGGCGTGCGGCATTGCGTTCAAAACTGGCTGATCTGGGCTATGAAATGGGCGACAACCAGTTGAAAGACGTGTTTGTCCGTTTCAAGGCGCTGGCCGATCGTAAAAAGGAAGTTTACGATGATGATCTGATCGCTCTGGTGTCCGATGAAGGCACCCATCAGGCCTATGATTATCTGCAGGTCAAATTCCTGCGGGTGATTTGTGGTACCGAAGCCCCGCAATCTGCTGATTTGACGCTAAGCATTGACGGCACTGACCATCAGGTCACCGCAACAGGTGACGGGCCGGTCGACGCGGTTTTCAATGCGGTCAAAGCCTTGTTCCCGCATGACGCGCGGCTTCAGGTGTATCAGGTTCATGCAGTGACCGAGGGCACAGATGCCCAGGCCACAGTTAGCGTGCGCATGGAAGAAAACGGTAAAATCGTGAACGGGCAATCTGCGGATACCGATACGGTTGTGGCCTCGGCCAAGGCCTATGTGAATGCATTGAACCGGCTGATGGTGCGGCGCGAAAAAACCGCGCCTGCCCCGGAATAGCGTTCAATATCCGGCTATAATTACAAATGACCGCCGGCATGCCTTGGCGGTCGTTTTGTATTATTTCAATATTATTGGGCTAAACTTCGCCTAAATCCGTTAATTATCGGATATCTAACACGTTTCGTAGCTTATAACCCTTTACCTGCAAGCCAATCGGAATCTATAAGATTATGGCTATCAAGGTGAATCTTGAAGCAGCGGATTCAAGGTAGGGCGCACACAATGATAAGCAATATTTTAGGCATTTTTTCTTCCGATATGGCGATTGATCTTGGGACTGCGAATACGCTGATCTATGTCAAAGGCAAAGGTATTGTGCTGAACGAACCCTCTGTTGTGGCTTATCACGTCAAGGATGGTGTGAAACGCGTTCTGGCTGTGGGTGAGGACGCCAAATTGATGATGGGCCGCACGCCCGGTTCAATTGAAGCGATCCGCCCGATGCGCGACGGGGTGATTGCCGATTTCGCAACAGCTGAAGAAATGATCAAACATTTCATCGGCAAGGTTCACAGCCGCTCACCGCTGTCAAAACTGCGTATCATCGTTTGTGTGCCATTCGGTGCGACACCTGTTGAAAAACGCGCGATCCGTGGATCGGTTATATCCGCAGGCGCCAGCAAAGCCGGGCTGATAGCAGAACCGATTGCAGCCGCCCTTGGGGCGGGCATGCCCATTCAGGAACCGACCGGTTCCATGGTTGTGGATATCGGCGGTGGTACAACCGAGGTTGCGGTGATTTCACTGGGCGATATCGTTTATGCGCGCTCGACCCGCGTCGGCGGTGACCGCATGGATGAGGCATTGATCTCGTACCTGCGTCGCCAGCAAAACCTGCTGGTGGGCGAATCCACCGCAGAACGGATCAAGACCACTATTGGCACCGCACGGATGCCCGAAGATGGCGTTGGCCAGAAAATGGTCATTCGCGGCCGTGATCTGCTGAACGGTGTTCCTAAGGAAGTTGAATTAAATCAGGCGCAAGTTGCAGATGCCTTGGCAGAACCTGTCCAGCAAATCTGCGAAGCCGTGATGCAGGCGCTGGAAAGCACACCGCCCGATCTGGCCGCCGACATTGTTGATCGCGGCGTTATGCTGACAGGTGGTGGTGCATTGCTGGGCGATCTGGATATGGCCTTGCGTGAACAAACCGGCTTGCCGATCTCGGTTGCCGAGGACTGTTTGACCTGCGTGGCACTGGGCACGGGCATGTCTTTGGAGTTTGAAAAACAACTGGCCCATGTCATTGATTATGATAGCTAGTTTCAGCGGTCATTCCCAAGGTGTAGGATATGGCGGAACATAAAACAGAAGATCATGGTTTTGGGCGATCCATTCGCCGTGTCCTGTTCGGGCTGACGCTTTTTTTCCTGTTCCTGTTTTTCCTGTTTTGGCGCATTGATAATCCGCGTGCGGAACAAATGCGGGTCTCGATACTGGACAAGGCCATTCCGAACATGGAATGGGCGATGGCCCCGATCACACGGATTTCGCGGATCGTCGATGATTTTCAATCATACGGGCGTATTTACGAGCAAAATCAGGAATTACGCCGCGAGTTACAGCAGATGAAGGCATGGCGCGAAGCAGCCATTCAGCTGGAGCAGGAAAAAGCCCGATTGCTGGATTTGAACAAGGTGAAACTACCGCCGAAATTATCCTTTATATCGGGCATCGTTCTAACCGACAGCGGCAGCCCGTTTCGGCAATCCGCACTGATCAACCTTGGTCGGCATGACGGAATTGTGGATGGCTGGGCCGCAATGGACGGTCTGGGCCTGCTTGGTCGCATATCGGGTGTGGGTGAAAACTCGTCCCGTGTGATTTTCCTGATCGACAGTAACAGTCAGGTGCCTGTTACCATCAAACCGTCCAATCAAAAGGCGATATTAAGTGGCAATAATACATTATTGCCAACCTTGGACTTCATTGAAAACTCTGATTTGATCCAGCCCGGGGATCGTATTGTTACATCGGGTGATGGCGGGGTATTTCCGCCTGATCTACTGGTCGGGCAAGCGGTTTTAACCTCGGATAAACGGTTCCACGCACGTCTGGCCGCTGACTATAAGCAACTGGAATTTATGCGGATTATCCGCTATTCCAACGTGTTTCCAATCGCAGATCCCGATCAACTGGTCGGCCCGCTGCTGTCAATTGATGACCCCGTCGACCAGTCGCAAGGTGCGGACCAATGAAAAGCCATAAGCTACATCAGACATGGCTGCACAAACTGGCATTAGTATTATTTGCCGCATTGGTGGCGTTTTACAATCTGATCCCGTTCACACTTGCGCCAACGGCCTATCCTTCACCCGACATCCTGTTTTGCGTTATCAGTGTTTTGACAATCAGACGCCCGGAAATTGTGCCGTTCTGGATCATCGCGCTTATCTATTTCGGATTTGATATATTCTTGATGAAACCGTTTGGATTGTGGACTGCCTGCATGTTGGTCGCCACGGAAATCATGCGCGCCAACAGGGATGCATTTCGCGAAAACCTGTTTCTTTACGAATGGTTTTACGCCTCTTTGATCTTCTTTCTGGCCCTTATGGCCAACCGGTTTCTTCTGGCGGTTTCATTCACCCCGACCCCGCCGATCCTGGCCCTGTTCTGGGAGTTTTTATTCACAACACTATGTTATCCGATTGTCCTGTTTATCATAACCTACATCTTGCGCATCAACAAACCCGCATTGGGTGCGTTTGGCTACAAGGGTCATAAGCTATGAGGGTTTCGGGGGACGACAAGAAGAAAAACAAAGGTCTGTCACGGCGCGCACTTATCTTAATGGGTGGTCAGATTGCCTTTATGGGCCTTCTTGGGTTTCGGATGCGTCAACTGGGCGTTAACCAGTCGGAACAGTTTCGGTTGCTGGCGGAAGAGAACCGTATCAACCTGCAACTGGTGCCGCCAACACGCGGTGTGATTTATGACCGCAAGGGGCGCCCTGTTGCAACAAATGTGCCACTTTACCGTATCCAGCTGGTACGCGAACAGGCGATTGATCCCGCAGGCGTGTTGCAAAAACTGGCCGGGATTATCCCTATTTCCGACACGGAAATTGAAGATGTGCTGGAAAATATGGCGAAGCGCAGATCATGGGTCCCTGTCACGGTTGTTGAAAACATCACATGGGAACAGGTTGCCGCCGTTGCCGCCAACGCGCCGTCCCTGCCCGGCATCTCGCCCACGGTCGGTTCCTACCGAAGCTACCCGATGCCCGAAGCGTTTTGCCATATTGTCGGTTATGTCGGGCCGGTTAGTGATTATGATCTGGGCAAGCTGGACGTTATCGACCCATTATTGCATTTACCGCGTTTCCAGATCGGCAAAAACGGCATTGAATCCCGTGTCGAACTTGATTTGCGCGGCAAAGCCGAGATCAAACGGATCGAGGTCAATGCCGTCGGGCGCGTGATGCGCGAAATAGACAGCAAACAAGGTGATCCGGGAAAGAACCTGCAACTGACCATTGACGCGGAATTGCAGAATATAGCGCTGAACCGCATCAGTCAGGAAAGTGCCGCTGTTGTGATGATGGATATCCGCAACGGCGATCTTCTGACACTGGCATCGTCCCCGACGTTCGACCCCAACAAGTTTGTTACCGGCATTTCCGTACCTGACTGGAAAGCCCTGAACGAAAACGAATACCGCCCGCTTTCCAACAAGGCCGTATCGGGCACTTATCCGCCCGGATCTACCTATAAAATGGTTGTTGCGCTGGCCGCGTTAGAGGCAGGTGTAATCGATGCCGATGAACAGGTGAATTGCCGGGGCAGCGTGACTGTATCAGGCAGCAAGTTCCATTGCTGGCGCAGGGGTGGCCACGGAAAAGTTGATCTTGTACGCTCTTTGCGCGAATCTTGTGATGTGTATTATTACGAACTGGCCCAACGGACCGGCATCGAGAACATCTCGGCTATGGCGCGCAAACTGGGCTTTGGAACACGCCACGATTTACCGCTTTCGGCGATAAGCGAAGGCTTGGCCCCGACCAAGGACTGGAAGCTTCGGGTCAAGGGCAAAAACTGGGTTATCGGCGACTCGTTGAATGTCGGTATCGGGCAAGGCTACACTTTGACCTCGCCCTTGCAACTTGCGATTATGGCGGCGCGCATTGCGGGCGGCAACGCGATTGAACCGCGCGTACTCAATACGGTTGGGGATGCATTAATGCCGGTAAAAGGCAACAAACCACTGGATATCAATCCCGAACATCTGGCACTGGTGCGCCGTGGCATGTTTGAAGTGGTCAACAGCGGGCGCGGCACGGCGCGTGGCTCTAAAATCAGAACCAAAGGTATGGAAATGGCCGGCAAAACCGGCACAAGCCAAGTGCGCCGGATTACCAAAGAAGAACGTGCAAAGGGTGTCACCCGAAACGAAGACCTGCCGTGGAACCGCCGTGATCACGCATTGTTTGTGGCATTTGCACCCTATGATAATCCGCAATACGCCCTTTCGGTTATTGTGGAACATGGCGGCGGCGGCTCACGGGCGGCAGCGCCTATCGCGCGCGACATTATGCTGGCCGCCCTTGAACGGGAAAAAACCGGATACGGCAAACTTCCATCACAAAAAAGACGCACCGGTGATCCTGATGAAAAAGCACCGCGTACGCGCACAAAACCGCGTGACCGCGCATGAGTTTTTATGACAGACAACCCGGGGATTTACCCACAGGCTTTGGCAAGGTGCTGGCCTACAACTGGGCTTTGACCCTGCTGATCATCGCGGCAAGCTCGATCGGTTTTCTGATGCTGTTTTCCGTCGCGGACGGCGATATAGACCGCTGGGCACAACCGCAAATGATACGGTTTGCGCTTGGCATGACCTTGATGACCATAATGGCGTTCATCCCGATCAGCACATATCGCAGCCTATCCTTTTTCGCATACCTGTTCGCGCTAGCATTGCTTGTCGTGGTGGAATTTGTCGGGGAAACCAGTAAGGGATCACAACGCTGGATCGACCTGGGCTTTATGCGCCTGCAACCCTCCGAGGTTATGAAAATCGCTTTGGTGATGGTGTTGGCATTGTACTATTCATGGCTGGATCGCAAACGCGTATCCCAATTCAGATGGGTGCTGCCACCCCTGATATTGACTTTAATTCCGATGGCACTGGTTTTACGCCA
>DAOUQS010000135.1 GCA_030625465.1 Amylibacter sp.
TCAAACGCGTCTTGCACCACCAACTGTCTGGCCCCTGTCGCCAAGGTTTTGAACGATGCCATCGGTATCGAAAAAGGGATTATGACGACAATCCACGCCTATACCGGCGACCAACCGACACTGGACCGTCGCCATAAAGACCTGTACCGCGCACGCGCCGCTGCAATGTCCTTGATCCCGACATCAACCGGTGCGGCTGCCGCCGTTGGTTTGGTACTGCCGGAACTTAAAGGCCGTCTGGATGGTTCAGCCATTCGCGTACCAACACCGAACGTGTCGGCAGTTGATCTGACCTTTATGACCCCGAAAGACACCACCGTGGAAGAAGTAAACGCCGCAATGGAAGCCGCCGCAAACGGCACCATGAAAGGTATTCTGGAATACGCTGATGAGCCGCTGGTTTCCGTGGATTTCAACCACAGCACCTACTCATCCAACTTCGCCCCTGCGCAGACCAAAGTGATGGGCGGCAATATGGTGCGCATCCTGTCTTGGTACGACAATGAATGGGGTTTTTCTTGCCGCATGGCCGATACTGCCGTAGCTATGGGAAAGCTTATCTAAGAAACAAGGTGGCCCGCAATTGGCGGGCCAAATTTACATGACAAACAAAACCGCTATCGTAATTGGTCTGTGTCTACTGGGCGCAATTTCATATGACTACATCGGTAATGATAGCAGCAATTTAATCTTCTTGGGCCAAAAGGGCCTGCATTTTGTAGATTGGATCGCCTTCTGGAGGTAAGCTGATGGCTTGGAAGACACTTGACGATATGGACATGGAGGGCAAAAACGTCCTGATCCGTGTGGATGTGAACGTACCGGTAGATAACGGCAAAGTGCTGGACGCCACGCGCCTTGACCGCATAGCGCCCACGGTACTGGAAGTGCTTGCCAAAGGTGGCAAACCGATTTTGCTGTCGCATTTCGGTCGGCCCACACGCGGTTTTGATCTGCGCCTAAGCACCCAACAGGTTGTACCGGCACTGGCACAAGTCCTGAACCGCCGCGTCCATTTTGCAAGTTCATGCATCGGGCAGGTTGCCCGCGACAGTGTGGAAACCCTGCCTGACGGTGATGTATTGCTGCTGGAAAACACCCGTTTTCACGCAGGTGAAGCACGCAATGAGCGCGGCTTTGCCAAGGATTTAGCGGCTTTGGGCGATATATACGTCAACGACACGTTTTCTACCGCACACCGGGCACATGCCTCGGTTGCGGCAATCGCGGGACTTCTGCCAAGCTGCGCAGGCCGCTTGATGGAAGAAGAACTGAAAGCCTTGACCGCGGCCCTTTCAAACCCGGAACGGCCTGTGATGGCAATCATCGGCGGATCCAAGGTATCCTCGAAACTGGAATTATTACGCCATATGATCGGCCCGATGGACCAGATTGTTATCGGCGGCGGCATGGCCAATACGTTTTTGGCCGCGATGGGCCATAATGTCGGACAATCCTTGTGCGAACACGACCTGCAAGACACTGCGCGTGCAATTCTGAACGAGGCCAAAGCAGACAATTGCGAAATCATTCTACCCGTCGATGTTGTTGTCGCCAGAGAGTTTAAGGATTTTGCTGAAAACCAGATCGTTGACGCCGAAGCCTGCCCGCAGGATTCAATGATACTGGACGCTGGCCCAAAAACGATAAAAAATATCTACCGCCATCTGGATCAGGTCAAAACCGTGATCTGGAACGGCCCGTTAGGTGCTTTCGAACTTCCACCCTTCAACATGGCAACCGATAGCGTTGCCCTGAAAGTGGCCGAACTGACCGAAGACGGAAAGATTCTATCCGTTGCCGGTGGCGGCGATACGGTAGCCGCATTGAAAAAATCAGGTGCAGCCGATAGTTTTTCCTATATATCTACCGCAGGTGGTGCCTTTCTGGAATGGATGGAAGGGAAAACACTGCCTGGTGTAGCAGCACTTGTCGATAGTGCCGAAGCCGCATAAAATACGCTGACCGCACATACTAACACGAACTTAATAACGGAACCAAACATGCCTAAATCGTCTCAGACACAACAAATGCAATCAGGTGCAGGCTTTATCGCCGCCTTGGATCAAAGTGGCGGCTCTACGCCCAAGGCCCTGAAACTTTACGGTGTATCTGAAGACGCATATGGATCCGACGCGCAAATGTACGACCTGATCCATGCCATGCGCGCACGCATTGCAACCGCGCCTGCATTCACAGGTGAAAAAATCATTGGTGCCATCTTGTTTGAAATGACTATGGGGCGTGAAATAAACGGGAAATCTACGGCTAGATTCTTGTGGGAAGAACGCGGCGTTGTACCGTTTTTGAAGATCGACAAAGGTCTTGCAGACGAAGCAGACGGCGTACGCCTGATGAAACCCAACGACGGGCTGGATGCCACGCTGGAACGCGCGGTTAACGCGGGTATTTTCGGCACAAAGATGCGCTCGGTTATAGATGCGGCATCCCCCAGCGGTATTGCCGCAATCGTCGCCCAGCAATTCGAGGTTGGCAAACAAATACTGTCCCACGGCCTTGTCCCGATCATCGAGCCAGAAGTGACAATATCCATTGATGACAAAGCAGAAGCAGAAGAAATACTGCTGGCAGAGCTGACCAAACAACTGGACGCCCTACCAACCGATCAACAGGTTATGCTGAAGCTGACATTGCCGGCCAAAGCCAATATCTACCAACCACTGGTTGACCATCCCCGCGTGATGCGCGTTGTCGCACTGTCCGGTGGTTACAGCCGCGATCAGGCAAACGAAAAACTGGCCCTGAATGCAGGTATAATCGCCAGCTTTTCACGCGCGCTGACCGAAGGGCTTAGTGCAGACCAAGACGATGCGGTTTTCAACGCAACCCTGTCAGATACAATCGACAGTATTTGTGCCGCCTCACGCGCAGGCTGACCGTTTCCGCAGGCAGCGGCTTGTCACAAAGCAAAAAAATCGAATCAACTGTATTTAGGGGATTCACAAATCGAATCAGTTATGCGATGATTCGCTATGCGTTTGGCAAAAGACCGAACCATGAGGCAGTATGTATAAGCAACGTGGAAATTCCGGCGCCCTAAGTACGGGCATGTTTTTGGTTACAGCTTTATTGCTGATGGCCTATTTCGGCTTTGCGGCAGTCCAGGGTGATTTCGGTCACTTCAGACGCAACCAAGTCAATGCACAAGCCAAAGAACTACAACTGGAATTGGCGCAACTACAAGCTATTCGCGGCTATTTGGAAAATAAAACCCATAGGCTGTCGGATAAATACCTTGATCTTGATCTTCTTGATGAACAGGCCCGCAAAGTCTTGGGCATGGCGCGCGAAGACGAGATTATCATAAGATAAGACCAGTTATCCCAAGACTGGAAGTGGGTCGTAGCATGAGAAATCCTCTGCGGCCCATTTTTATGCAAAAATTGCGTGCTATTTACAAATAACTTCTTTATAATATAGTTTAATATTAAACTACTTTAATTTTGGAGGGAAAGCATGGCTGCCAAAAAACAGGCGCGCAAGACGAATACGTCAGGCGAAGAACTGCTGGAACACTATAAAAACATGCTGATGATCCGCCGCTTTGAAGAAAAAGCCGGCCAACTTTACGGCATGGGCGTTATCGGCGGGTTTTGTCACCTTTATATCGGCCAGGAAGCCGTTGTTGTGGGACTGGAAGCTGCAGCCAAAGAGGGCGACAGCCGCTTAACCTCATACCGCGACCACGCCCATATGCTGGCCTGCGGCATGGACCCAAAAGGTGTGATGGCCGAACTGACCGGACGCGAGGGTGGTTATTCACGTGGCAAAGGCGGCTCGATGCACATGTTTTCCACCGAAAAACGCTTTTACGGCGGCCACGGCATTGTTGCCGCCCAAGTGCCCATCGGTGCAGGCCTTGCATTCGCCGAAAAATACAATGGCACAGATAATGTCAGCTTTACCTATTTCGGCGATGGTGCCGCCAATCAGGGCCAGGTTTATGAAGCCTTCAACATGGCCAGCCTGTGGAACCTGCCGGTGATATTTGTTATTGAAAACAACCAGTACGCGATGGGCACATCGCTGCAACGTGCCTCTTCCAGCCCCGAACTGCACACCCGTGGTGCCGCCTTCATGATCGAAAGCGAAGCCGTCGACGGTATGGATGTATTGGCGGTAAAGGAAGCGGGCCAACGCGCTGTTGCCCACTGCCGCGCCGGCAAAGGCCCCTACATTCTAGGTGTCAAAACCTACCGGTATCGCGGCCACTCCATGTCTGACCCCGCCAAATACCGCACCCGCGAAGAGGTGCAAAAAATGAAAGACGAACGTGATCCCATCGACCACGTCCGCGACATGCTGGAACAAGGCAAGCACGCCACAACGGAACAGCTAAAAACCATCGATAAAGAGATCAAAAAGGTTGTGTCCGAAGCCGCCGATTTTGCCCAAACCAGTCCAGAGCCGTCGCTTGACGAGCTTTACACCGACATATTGCGCTAAGGAGAAAACGCATGGCAATTCAAATCCTTATGCCCGCCCTATCACCCACAATGGAAGAAGGCACACTGGCAAAATGGCTGGTCAAAGAAGGCGACAGCGTTGAAAGCGGCGACATTCTGGCCGAGATTGAAACCGACAAAGCCACGATGGAATTCGAAGCGGTTGATGAAGGCATCATCGGCAAAATTCTGGTCGCCGAAGGCACCAAAGGTGTGGCCGTAAACACCGCCATCGCGGTACTTTTGGAAGACGGCGAAGACGCCAGCGCGGCAGATAGCGCAAGTGCAGCCCCTGCCCCCACAGCCGCCCCGGTTGAAGAAGCCCGGACAAGCCCCGCCAAAGCGATCACCCCCGTCGACGTCCCGATGGAAGACATCCCCGAAGGTACCACATTCACCAAAACCACCGTACGTGAAGCCTTGCGTGATGCCATGGCCGAAGAAATGCGCGCAGATGAAAAAGTCTTCCTGATGGGCGAAGAAGTCGGCCAATATCAGGGCGCTTATAAAGTGTCCCAGGGACTATTGGATGAGTTTGGCGAAAAGCGCGTGATCGACACCCCGATCACCGAACACGGCTTCACTGGCCTTGCCGTTGGTGCCGCTTTTGGCGGTCTGCGCCCCATTGTCGAGTTTATGACCTTCAACTTCGCCATGCAGGCGATGGATCATATCATCAATTCCGCCGCCAAAACATTATACATGTCAGGCGGCCAAATGGGTTGCCCGATTGTGTTTCGCGGCACCAATGGCGCAGCTTCGCGCGTGGGTGCCCAACACAGCCAATGTTATGCTGCATGGTACGCCCAAATCCCCGGCCTGAAAGTGGTGATGCCCTATTCGGCAGCAGACGCCAAAGGCCTGTTAAAATCCGCCATTCGCGATCCTAATCCGGTGATTTTCCTTGAAAATGAAATGGTCTATGGCACCAGTTTTGACGTGCCTGATCTGGATGATTTCACCGTGCCGATCGGCAAAGCCAAGATTTGGCGCAAAGGCGAAGATGTGACCCTTGTCAGCTTCGGCATCGGCATGAAATACGCATTGGAAGCCGCCGACAAGTTAGCCGACGAAGGCATATCAGCCGAGGTCATCGACCTGCGCTCCCTACGCCCCATCGACTATGACACACTGATAAATTCAGTAAAGAAAACAAATCGTTGTGTGACAATAGAAGAAGGCTTCCCTGTCGCCTCTATCGGCAACCACCTGTCCGCCGTGATCATGGAACGCGCATTCGACTACCTAGATGCGCCCGTGATTAACTGCACCGGCAAAGACGTGCCAATGCCCTATGCCGCCAACCTTGAAAAGCTTGCACTTGTGACCACGGACGAAGTAATCGCCGCCGTCAAACAAGTCACGTATCGTTAGGAGAATACTGATATGGCAATCCAAATCCTGATGCC
>DAOUQS010000097.1 GCA_030625465.1 Amylibacter sp.
GGTCTTGGAAACCGCGTTTCTGGACGTCTCGAAAGACGATCAATTTGAAGTGCAGCTAACCGGTGGCACCGTTGTTTGCGACGCGCTTGTGGTGGCTTGCGGTGGCAAGTCCATTCCTAAAATGGGGGCGACGGGGCTGGGATATGAAATCGAAAAACACTTTGATTTGAATATCATCGAACCGCGCCCGGCTTTGGTGCCGCTTACGTTCGCCGAACAGGATCTGGCACCCATCGCGGCGATGTCTGGCACCTCTGTCTTTGCTTCGGTCACGCATCATAAAACCAGCTTTGACGAGGGCCTTTTGTTCACGCATCGCGGGCTGTCCGGCCCCTCTGTTTTGCAAATCTCATCCTATTGGCGCGAGGGTGACAGCCTGTCGGTTGATTTGGCCCTTGGCCAGCCGATTTTGCAGGCATTGCAGCAAAAGCGTAGTGAATACGGGCGGGTGGCGGTGCATACGGCGCTGGCGGAACATTTGCCGAAAACTTTGGCGGGTTTCATCGTGAATAATGCAGGGTTGACGGGGAATTTGGCGGATCAAAGCGACAAGGATTTGCAGGTCTTGGACCGGGCCATTCATAGCTGGCAGATTAAGCCTGTCGGGTCAGAGGGTTATCGCACCGCAGAGGTCACTTTGGGCGGCGTTGATACCGATGAACTGCACGCCAAGACGATGGAAGTAAAAGCGGTTCCGGGGCTTTATTTTATAGGTGAGGTCGTGGACGTCACCGGCTGGCTGGGCGGCTATAATTTCCAATGGGCCTGGTCATCAGGCTGGGCCGCAGGGCAGGTGGTTTAGGGGGATGTCCTAGATAGGGCAGGTAGTTAACCTATTGATATAATTTAATTATGTATTTTATAATGAGGTAAAAGGGGGGGGATCCCGTACGCCTCGCCAACAACCCACATTGGGCTAGCATGCATTCTATTTAATCTTTGTGGATGCGTGGGCTGAGACTCAGCCTCCTTGATTGCGGCCCAATAAGGTAAAAGCGCAACCTTTCGCCCATCTTGGCCCTCGTCGATAGACGCGGGTCGCGCCTGACCTTCCCCACGGGAAGGCGCGACCCTGATGTTGTGTCACTTTTCTTTGTGAACACCCTTGAAGGGCGTTTTGTTTGGTGCCTTCAGGCGCGTCACCCTACATCACCCCAAACCTAAATCGTTTGATCATAGTCCCCGACGGACGGTTCTGTGCGCACGACTGCATCAATATCCTTGAATATTGCGCGCATTTCGGCGTCTGATGCGGGGCTTTCACAGACCACGACCAGATTGGGTGTATTGGATGAGGCGCGCACCAGTCCCCAGGCACCATTGTCCAGAATGACGCGCGCACCGTTTACGGTGACGACTTGGGCAATGCTGCGGCCTGCGATTTTTGCGCCTGCTTCATGCATATCCACCAAGCGTTTCACCAAGCGTTCCAGCACATCGTATTTTTCCAGATCGGGGCAGAACGGGGACATGGTGGGGGTGGCGTAGGTGACCGGTAATGCGCGGCGCAGGTCGGCCATGGTCATGTCGGGGTTGCGGTCCAGCAGTTTGCACATCTCGACCGCGACACGCATGCCGCAATCGTAACCGCGCCCGATAGGTTCGGCCAGAAAGTAGTGACCGGATTTTTCAAAACCCGCCAACGCGCCCAGTTCCTTGACACGGCGTTTCATGTGGCTGTGACCGGTTTTCCAGTAGTCTGCCTTGGCGCCGTATTTTTGCAACTCGGGATCGCTGGCGAAAAGTCCGGTGGATTTTACGTCTGCGACAAAGGTGGAACCGGGGTAGATTTTGGATAGGTCGCGGGCCATAATAACACCGACCTTATCGGCAAAAATCTCTTCGCATTCATTATCAACCACGCCGCAACGGTCGCCGTCACCGTCAAAGCCAAGGGCCAGATCGGCACCGCTTTCGCGCACGGATGCGGCCATATCATGCAGCATTTCCATGGCTTCGGGGTTGGGGTTGTAATGCGGGAATGTGTAATCCAATGCGTTGTGTGACGGGATCACTTCAACGCCGATACGTTCCAGTACTTCGGGTGCGAACGCGCTGGCGGTGCCGTTGCCTGTGGCGCAAACCACGCGCAGTTTGCGGGTCATTTTGAAGTCACCGACCAGATCATCTATATAGGCTTCTTTCACGCCTTCAACGAATTCGTATTTGCCGCCTTCGCGGGCAATGGTTTCGCCGTTCAACACGATATCGCGCAGGCGGTTCATTTCATCGGGCCCGTGGGTTAGCGGGCGCTCAAAGCCCATTTTAACACCTGTCCAGCCGTTTGGATTATGTGATGCCGTGACCATTGCCACCGCAGGCGCATCAAGGTGGAACTGGCTGAAATAGGCCATTGGTGACAGGGCAGGGCCGATGTCACGCACGTGAATACCCGCTTGCATCAGCCCCAGCATCAGGGCGTTTTTGATGGTCAGCGAGTAGGAACGATAATCATTGCCGACAGCGATCACCGGTTCAATGCCGTTTTCAAACATCTGTGTGCCAAGCCCCATGCCCAATGCGGTAATGCCTGGCAGGTTGATGTCGTCAGGGTATTTCCAGCGCGCGTCATATTCGCGAAACCCGGTGGGCGTGATCATCGCATCGCGCAAGAACGCCCATGTGTTTGGTGTGCTGGAACTGATCGGTTTTGACATTATTAAATCCCTGTTTTGTGTACTTTGGTTTTGATATTTTTACCAAACTTTATTGTTAATAGTTTGCGGTGAAATGTAATTACCCTGTCAGCTGCTCTTTCAAGATTGATGCTGTCAATGAAACCATCAGGAACAGGCCTGCGAAAACAAGGGCCGATAGCAATGTGTTTTCAAAGGACCGCGGGTAACTGGCTTCATCCGGTGCGACGGGTGCCACCGCCATTGACAGATATCGGGTTTGCCGGTTGGCCTCTACGCGGGCGGTTTCATGTTGCAGCAAGGACGCGGCCAACAGTTCCTGGCGCAGGGCCAGTTGTGTTTGTGCGGCTTGCATTTCGGCTGTGATGCGGGACATGGATTTTACATCTGCGGTGTTTATGGTCATCTCGTCGCGCAGTCTTTTTGCCAAGGTTTCGCGGCTTTTGATCGAGTTCTTCAGGACCGTTAATTTGGTTTGGTTCGGGCGCGGATTGTCCAGCAGTTCCAGCAGTTCCAGTTCGCGTTGCTGCAAATCGCTTTCGATCTGCTGGATCAAAGCCATTTGCGCCGCGATTTCACTTTCGGGGCTTAGAACACCCAGTTTTTCTTGTAGATCGACGATGCGTTGCTGGGCTGTGGCGTAGTTAGCCTCTGCTTTTTGGTAGCTGTCTTCGGCGCCTTGCATCTGGTCTTTGCGCAAGCGTTGGGTCAATTGATCGACCTGTTGCTCGGCATAGCCGATCAGTGCTTTTGAAAACGCGAGGGATATTTGTGGTGACGGTGTCACAACCTCCATTTTGATAATGCCTTCGGTCGGGTCATATCCGATTTGCACGCGCTTTTTATAGGCTTTATATGCGGCCTCATTGGTTACGTCATCGTCCAGACGTTGCAGGACATCCACACCATCCCCTTGAAATACCTGTTTAAAACCCAGATCATTGTCCAGCCTGATCATGGCATCGCGGGATGATAGGTATCCTTGCACCACAATGCTGTCTTGTGCTGTTGCCAGCAGGGAGCTGCCGAATAAACTGGCCCCGGCAGGCATCGACGGGCTGTCTGATTTCTGGATCACAAACTCTGTGAAAGAAGCATACATCGGGGTTGCCGCGCGGTAAAAATAGTAACCTGCCAGAAATGTGGGGATAAGAATAAAGCAAACCAGTTTGGTTATCAAAGCGGCAATGCGCCTGCGCCTGCGCAATACCAGTTCTTTCCGGATTTTATTAACCTCGATCCGTCTTTGGTTGTCATCAAGCGGTATCGTATCGGCGACATTGCCCTTGCGGACAGTTGCCGGCAGGTTGGACATTGCATTGCCAGAATCGTTTTTGGCGGAATTCTTCAGCATGTTATTTGAAGATTGAAACGGATCGATCCCCGCATCACGCAAGGCCCTGACCGCATCAAGATCGGATGTGAACTGAAGCTCGTTTTTCTGGGCAAGGCGGCGCGCCATGCGCATTTGCCTGCCAGTCAGGTTTTCTTTCTTGATAAGTTCGATTTTTTCACGGACGGTTAGTTCCGGTTTAGTGGCGGCGCCTGGTTTTTTTTCATTGTCATGCATAATTATAAACCTGCTTTGCCTCTGCCAATGTATCAAAGAAAATAAGCTTTCCGTCCCGCAATACGGCGGCGGAATCACAAAAGGCTTCCAGGATATCAGCCTGGTGGGAAACGATAATCACTGTCGATGTTTTTAGCCTGTCGCGCAGGACAGAGCCGGCTTTTCTATTGAATTCCACATCTGTCGATTGCGGCATTCCTTCGTCGATCAGATAAATGTCAAATTCAAGCGCAAGCAGCAGTGCCAGCGTGAAGCGCCCCTTCATTCCGGAAGAATAGGTTGCGATCGGCATTTCGAAATATTCATCAAGGTTGCAAAGGTAGCGGCAAAACGCTTCGACGTAATCTGCTTCCAGCCCGTAAAGCTTGGCGATGTAGCGGCTGTTTTCGGTGGCCGAATGTTTGTTGTTCAACCCGCCCATAAAGCCCAGCGGAAACGAGATTTTCGAGGTGCGTAATACTTCGCCTTCATCGGGCTTTTCCAGACCGCACATCATGTTGATCAAGGTTGTTTTGCCGGTGCCGTTGGGGGCCAGAATTCCGATGCTGTGGCCGATTTCCACGCGAAACGACGCCTGATCCAGAATGACCTTGCGTTTTTGTCCAGTCCAGAAGGACTTGCTTACATTTCTGAATTCTATCATCCAGATGCCTCAACCGGTTTTGCCCTAGCCCGCTTATATACGGACTTTTATACCCTTCATAAATGAAGAGATTATTATTGGGGCAATATGGTCTGTTTCATGTGCGAATTGCAATAATTTTGTCACCAACCCCGCTTTAATCCGTTATTATGAACCATATATGCCGAAAAATGCGGGGCTATGCCGAAAAATGCGGGGCCGGACGGGAATTATGGCGCAAAAATGCTAAAATACCGTGCATGATGTAACGGTTCAGCTTTAAACTAAAAAACATCGGCTTTTGGTCTGTTTGGGGTTAATTTTTCTTTTCTAAGTTGTTATATGTGGACAAAGCGGTCATATTTTACTGTGACCAAGAAAGCGGAATGCTGGGGGGAATGATGCTTCGCAAAATATTGACGGTACTTGCGCTATTTGCCCTTTGGCTGTTGATGTCGGGTATCTATAAGCCGTTGGTTGTCTGGCTTGGGGTCGGCTCTTCATTGATCGCTGTAATGGTTGTGCGCCGTATGGATGACGCGGCCGATGCGGATAGTCTGGAAGTTAACCTGAAGCTGTTTGCGACAGTTCGGTATTGGGCGTGGTTGATGGTTGAAATCGCCAAGTCCAACTGGGCGGTTTCAAAAATTATCCTGTCTCCGGTTATGCGTCTGAACCAGCATCATTTCATCGTGCCTTGCACGCAGAAAACCAATTTGGGGCAAACCATTTTTGCAAATTCCATAACATTGACCCCCGGTACTATTTCCGTCGATGTAGAGGGCAGTGGCTTTCTGGTTCACGCCTTATCCTACGAGGATGAGACATTGCCGGGGCTGGCCGATATGGACGCGCGCGTCACAAACATAGAAAGTGTACCGGAATAATGTTTTTAGCTGCCGCAATCGCACTTTTCGTTTCAATGATTCTGGTTTTGGCGCGCCTTTATGCGGGGCCGACCGTCTATGACCGCGTTTTGGCGGTGAACAGTTTTGGCACGCTGACGGTGCTTTTTATCGCCGTGCTTGGCTTTTTGAACGGGCGTCCGGACTTTCTGGATATCGCAATTCTTTACGCCTTGATCAATTTCGTCGGCACGATCGCGATCCTGAAGTTTTTTCGTTACCGCACGCTTGGGGATGTCCCGCAAGCCAATAAGAATAAGGGCCGCGATTGATGACCTGGATGTTGATAGTGGATATTGTCAGCTGGATTTTAATCCTTGCAGGCAGCGCCTTTACAATAATAGGTGCCGTGGGAACCATGCGTTTCCCCGACTTCTGGTCGCGCCTTCATGCCGCATCGGTTAGTGAAAGTGCGGGGATGCTGCTGCTGATTACAGGCATGTGCCTGCAATCGGGGCTGACACTGGTCACGGTAAAGCTGCTTATTATCGCGGCCTTTATTTTGATAACCGGCCCGACCTCTACCCATGCGGTTGCGAACGCTGCTCTTACGTCAGGCGAAAAGCCGAAAAGCGATGTAATTGGCGAGGGGGACGTCTGATATGGTTGAAACCATTATTAATATTATCCTGTTTACGATGCTGGTGCTAACGGCGCTTGCCATCGTCCGGATCGACAGCCTGTTTGCAGCCGTTATGCTGTCGGGTGTCTTCAGTTTGCTGTCAGCCCTGCTGTTTGTCACGCTGGACGCGGTCGATGTGGCTTTCACCGAAGCGGCTGTGGGGGCGGGCATTTCCACGGTTTTGATGCTTATGACCATTGCGCTGACATCCAGAACGCAAAAAAAGTCCACCCGCTCGGGGATGGTTCCGTTTTTTGTTGTCGCGGTCACCGGGATCGCACTTTTTTACGGCACGCTGGATATGCCGAATTTAGGTGACCCGAATGCACCTGCCCAGCTTCACGTTGCCCCGGGGTATCTGGCGGGCAGCATAAAGGACATTGATGTGCCTAACGTGGTCACATCCATTTTGGCCAGCTACCGTGGTTACGATACATTGGGCGAAACCGCCGTTGTATTTACCGCCGGCATCGGTGTTATGCTTTTGCTAAGCGGGCTTGGTCGCAGACGCCGCAAAGATGAAGAGGAGGATGCGTGATGCACCATCATCTTATCCTGCGTGTTATTACAAAAATGCTGGTCGGCACCATTATCCTGTTCGCCTTCTATGTGCAGTTCCACGGTGATTTTTCCCCGGGTGGCGGATTTCAGGCAGGCGTGATCATGGCCGTGGCCTTTATCCTGTATGGAATAGTCTTTGGCCTGAACAAAGCGGAAGAGGTTTTTCCACCCTGGCTGGTTCATAAACTGGCCGCCCTTGGTGTGCTGGTCTATGCGGGCACCGGTGTTGCAAGCCTGTTGCTTGGCTATAATTTTCTTGATTACAACGCGTTTAACCCCGGGCATCCCAGCCACGGGCAGCACTGGGGCATATTCGCGGTTGAACTTGGTGTGGGCATCACTGTGACAGGTGTTATGGTTGCAATTTATTACGCATTCGCAGGGCGCCCGCCGCCGATAAAAGACGAGGATTGGTGATGGAACGTCTTTTGGACTGGAC
>DAOUQS010000021.1 GCA_030625465.1 Amylibacter sp.
AATTTGCCGGGCTTTGTCTTCACCCACATCAAGAAACGCCGATATTTGCATCATATTGTCTTCGGGCGAATGTTTGTCCGAGATCGAATATAAATGCGGGAAATTACGGTCGCGGATACGGTCGCTTTCAAACGCCAGATCCTGGCGTACGGTTGGCACAAGCCGAGCCAAAGCATCTTGCGAACTGTTCTCGTTTGCAATGCCTGACCGGATCGCGTGACCGCGGATATAATCATTGGTGAAACTACAGGCAATCTCTAGCGTTTTGACCGTGGCACGATCCCCGTAAAAATCATCCAGAACATCAATATTGCCGGGATCGAGGCAGATCAGCAAACGGTCCGTTGCCATATCCTCATAAACCATGCGCACAAAAGACCGCCGGTGGCGCGCGCGTTTTTCAAGCGTTTTTTCAATGCCGCCAACATTGGGCAACTGCGTATCGCTTTCATCGAATAAATACGTAACACCCTTGATGTTCAGCTGTTTCGTCACCGCATCCAGAAGCCGCTTTGCAACATGCCATTTTTTGCAGACCAGAATAAGCAGCTCGCGTTCGCGCCCGATACCTGCCTCTTTTTCCCAGAAACGTTGCGCATATCTGCGGCCATGCCGCCCGCGTTTTGTTAGATAGCTATATAGCTGACGGCCCTCGTTGGTGATGTTCAAATCAATATCCGGCCCGGAATACAACTGGCTTAACCGCTCTTTCAACGCGGTCGCGTGGGATGAGATTTTACGCGCAAACAGATGTTCCTGTGACAAAAGCAATTCGTACTGGTCATTGAAAAATGTCACGGGCATACCGTAATCCGAAAACATCAGAAACGTCAGGGTTTTAGATTCTATTTCGGTGGTCGGCACCAAATGACAGACCAGTGTTTGAAAAAATGTTTCATCCGGAATCCATGTGGTTTTGAAAAACGGTATTACATCCGTGCGCTGCTTCACAAATGCCAGAATTGCCTCAACCGTTTTACGCCGCAAACACCACCATTGCGAGCCGATACGCATTTCAATATCTTTCGGTATTTTGCGCTTTATCCCCAGTTTTTGCTGGATATTAAGCGCGGCATAAAACAACCCCTTTTGCGTGCGTTCATTGAACCAGTGCCGGTAAACCAGACGTTCTTCTTTCAGGCCAACCTTGATCCAGTCAGAGCCAAAGAAATCTTCACATTCAACAAAATCCTTGTTGCGGTCTTCCAGAAACTTATGCGCATAGCTTGCCGGCTTGATCGCCATGCAATCACCCGAAACCATGTAGAAATGCGTCGCTGCCGGAAATGCCTGTTCGGCCGCTTTGATCGCATTCAGGGATGCCTGAACCAAAGACCATTCCCCCCAGCCGCATTTAACACTTTTGGCAAAAACCACATTTGGATTGTCGGCCAGTTCATCCCTGATTTGTTGAAAATGCGCCGCAGAGGCGCTTGCATCGAAATGAATGGCAATAAAATCACCGGCGGCGGTTAAACCGTTTGCCTGGCGCACAATGGAAACAGGATCTTTGTGGCACAGTAGAATATACGCTATTTTAACCATTTTAACTGCTTAACCTTTGCCCCGGGCCTGACCCAATTCGGGAAACCGCTTTTTCTTGGCTTTTCGCTGCTTAACAGATAAGTCTGTAGCGGTAAAATGCTAATAAAAGCATATATGAAAGGTAGCAGGTATGGGGTTCCCCGGGGTTTGGATGACTGAAAGTCAAAGCGTTGTGTACCGCGTCATTCCGAAATGCGCATGTTCAACCATCGGGCAAATCATGTTCTATTCCGATCATGGCCGGTTTTTTGACGGTGATATTCACGATGCCAAAAGCGGCATTCACAAATGGGGTATCGAAGACAGCCAGCATTTAATCACCGACAAGGTGACATCGCAGGAAACCTATACGTTCACTTGCGTGCGCAATCCCTACACGCGGGTTTTATCCGCATTCTTTGATAAAATATGCGGCACCCAGCGCAACGGGAAGCGCTATCGCGGCAATCTTGTGCCAAAACTGTCCCGCCAGTACGGCGTGGAAACAGATGGCGAATTCGACCAGATAAAATCGTTCCGCCGCTTCTTGCTATTCGCCCGTGACACCATCACATATCGCCGCCCGATGGACCCGGATATTCACTGGTCGGCAGTATCAGGGCATGCATCCACATTGATAAAAAACGGTGGGCGGTACAATAAAATCATCGCAACCGAGGATTTCAAAGTAGGTATGAAAGAGGTGATGAAAAACATCGACGCCAATCATGCGCTGGATATAGACACCATGCCACGCTTTAACGAAAGCGAAGGCCACGGCCCCAAACGCGCCCACCCGGTTGAGGATTACTTTGACGATCTATCCATGCATCTGGTCTACGAGATATACAAACGCGATTTCGTTCTGTTCAAATACGACCCACAAGACCCCGGCAATAAAATGCCCGTAGGTGAGGTGGATTTGGATGAGGTTCACGCTAAGTTGGGGGAGTAGAGTGGGGCTTGCCGATATGACACAGGAACTACATCTCATCGCGGACACCAATATCTTTTTCGAGTGTAAGAATTTGGAAGACTTGCCTTGGCAGGATTTGGATGGTGATCCAGTCGTTATCCTTCTGACCAAACCAGTTCTTGATGAGATTGATAAGCACAAGAGATCAAACGGCCGAACCAGAGATCGGGCTTTAAAGATATTCACGCGTGTTCGCACTATGATAAAAGATGAGGTTGATGAGGGCATCATTCGTTTGGCAAGCCCGCAAGTTATTCTGCGATTACTGTCAAATACAACGCCTGATCCTACGCTTGATGGTGCGCTGGATTACACCAAGAATGATGATCGCTTGGTAGGCATCCTATCCACGCTCAACAGTGAAGGCGGTGCGCCAGTTCAGCTATTAACCCACGACACAGGCCCAGCATCTTCTGCAAAAGGTTTTGGTCTTCCTTGCTATCTAATTCCCGATCAGTGGTTGCGCCCACCGCAACAGACTAAGGACCAAAAAGCCATTTCAGAGCTAAAAGAAGAATTGGATAAGTACAAGACGCAGGAACCAAAGATCACTGGCACCGTTATGGGACCACAGAAGAATACTTTTAGCATCACACGCCAAAGGGAAACCCCCTTAACCGCGACCCAGATTGATGCGGCACTTAAAGCACTGGAAGCGAAGCATCCTATGCGTATTAATTTCGATGTGACACCCCCGAAAAAGAAAGGTCACTTCTCTGGTCGAATTGATGAAATTAGTTTTGGCGCACCATCGCAAGAGGAGGTCGAAACGTATCAGGAATCAAGCTATCCAAAATGGCTTGGGGCCTGTCGCCGCGTGATGGAGGGGATGCACGAGCAGGGTAGCGTGCATTCAGAGCGGATTTCTGTAAAGATCAAACTAAGAAATGAAGGGACACGACCAGCGCTTAACGCTTATGTTGATTTTCGGTGCGAGGGTGGGTGTCTTATATATAGACCAAGCCAAGATGAAGATGCGCAGGAAGCTGACACATCAAACACGGTTGGCGCGGTTCAACACCTGACTACACGCTTGCCGCTCCCCCCAGAGGCGCCGAAGTTTACGCAATCTGTGAAGACGGTACTGGAAGCACCTGCGAAGACAGGAGGTGCCCTCAAAGGAATCGATATAGCGACACTTGGTATTGGAAATGCTGCAATGAAGCACTTAGACGCATTAGGCACTAACCAGAGGCAATTAGAACAAGCCATAAATCCGTTTGGTTCCAGTAGTATGCTGTCGGCGATTGATAAATTGGGTTCATTCAATCAGGTGTTGAAGATGGGTTCTAACTCCTCAAGCCCTTCACGCTTGTACGATTTTCATACCATTGAACCTATCGCCTCTATGGTATCCAAGCCTCACGACCCAGAAGGCTTTTACTATAAGCATTGGCGGGAGGGGGAGCCGCTCGAAAGCGGCGGATTGACTTGTGACCGGTGGCGGCATCATTCCGAAACAGAAATATTTGAACTTCAGGTGATCATGACTGGTTCAGAAACAGTTAATGGCGTTATGACCTGTAGTGTCCATGCTGAAAACCTAACTGACCCATTCGAGTTAAAGGTAGCTTTTAAGCGCAGAGTTGAGGAGCGCGATCTACAAGAAGATTTGAACTTCCTCGTTGAAAATTGCTGACTTGAATAGCTTGTCGCGATGTTAAAACCGTAATTATACTTTTGTAATTAACAAACCACTACGACACCTTAACCCTATGCCCCAGTCGGGACATTGCCGTTTACATCAACTTATTATCCCCAAACAGCTCTTTCAAATCCATTGCAGGACGCGCACCCATATGACTGATCGCCTCGGCCGCCGCTACGCAGCCCATGGTGCCGCATGCCATCAAATCGCGTCCGTTTGTCAGTCCGAACAAAAAGCCCGCTGCAAACAAATCACCCGCACCTGTTGCATCAACCACCTTTGTTGCCGTCGCAGGTGCATGGATTTTCTGGCCACCATTCAAAATATAGGCCCCTTTTGCACTTGCGGTGCAGGCCACGGTTTCAACTTCAGTCGCAGCAATTTCCATTGCCGCATCCAGCGTTTCCGTTTGATACAAAGCCTGCATTTCATGTTCGTTACAAAACAGCAGATCGACATATTCGCGCACCAGAACCCGAAACGCATCACGGTGACGTTCAACACAAAATGGATCGGACAGCGTTAGCGCCACTTTGCCACCCACAGCTTTTGCCGCCTCGATCGCGCTGACAAAAGCCGCCTGATTGGCCGGGCTGTCAAACAGATAGCCCTCCAGATAGACCCAATCAGTATCCGCCAGCATATCCATATCCAGATCATCCGCAGATAATTCGCACGACACGCCCAGATAGGTATTCATCGACCGCTCACCATCGGGTGTCACCAGGATCAGGCAGCGCCCGGTTTCATTTGGATGATCACTGGGTGCCTGTTTGGTTGCAAAGTCGGTGCCCTGCGCCTGAATATCATGTGCGAAAATATTGCCCAGCTGATCATCACGCACCTTCGCCATAAAGCCCGTGCGCCCGCCAAGGGCCGCAATACCTGCGATGGTATTGGCGCCCGATCCGCCCGACACTTCTTGTGCCGCTGCCATCTTGCCGTAAAGCTCTGCCGCACGATCTGTATCGATTAATTGCATCACACCTTTGTCGATGCCCGCCTCGGCCAAAAAGCTGTCATCACAATGGGCCAGAACATCTACCAATGCGTTGCCTACACCCACGATTTGATACTTTTTAGTCATAATGTCTTCTCCTCATAGGGACAAAGGTCCCTGATTAAACAATTCGCACAAACCGGCTTGCGCGCCTTACAAACATAACGCCCGTGCAAGATCATCCAGTGATGCGCGTGGTGTTGAAATTCCGCAGGGATATGATCCTCGATTGCGCGTTCGACCTGCACCACATCCTTGCCCACCGCAACCCCTGTGCGATTGCCAAAGCGCAAAATATGCGTATCCACCGCCTGGGTCGGTTGCTTGAACCACATGTTCAGCACCACATTGGCGGTTTTGCGCCCTACACCCGGCAGGCTTTCAAGGGCAGCACGAGATGACGGCACGATGCCCGCGTAATCATCCACCAGAATTTGGCTGGCCTTCATCACATTCTTGGCTTTTTGCCTGAATAGCCCGATGGTTTTGATATGTTCTGTCAGCGCATCAATGCCCAGATCCAGCATTTTTTGCGGCGTATCCACCTTGGCAAACAAAGCTTCTGTCGCCTTGTTCACGCCCACATCAGTGGCTTGTGCAGACAGGGCCACAGCCACCACCAGCGTATAGGCGTTGGTATGGTTCAGCTCTCCTTTCGGCTCAGGCTCTTCGGCCTGAAAGCGACGGAATATTTCGCTGATCGTGTGATAGTCCAGTTGTTTTACCATGCTTAGGCTTGTGGCACATGACGCGCACAAGGCCAAGCCATAACCAGCAAGAAACGGGTGGCAGTTCCGGCGCACTTGCCGCATGATCCTGACATGACCCATGACCCTTATCATTACGCCCTGATTGCACGCGCAATTGACCACATCGGTGACACGGTGCAAGAGCAGCCGAAACTGAATGATGTCGCTGCCGCCGTTGGTCTGTCACCAATGCATTTCCAGCGGGTGTTTTCACAATGGGCAGGCGTCAGCCCGAAGCGGTTTCAGCAATACCTGACGCTTAATCACGCCAAAACCCTGCTGCATGACCGTTTCACCGTACTGGAAGCCAGCCATGAAACCGGTCTGTCCAGCAGCAGTCGTTTACATGATTTGTTCCTGAAATGGGAAGCGATGAGTCCGGGGGAATATGCCGGCAAAGGTGCAGGTCTTGTGATTACTTACGGCTTTTTTCAATCCCCTTTCGGCGAAATGCTGGTAATGGGCACGAAGCGCGGCATATGCGGCCTTGGGTTCACATCCCAAATCGGCCAAGAGCATTCACTGGCAGATTTAAAATCGCGCTGGCCCAACGCCACATTTATCGAAGACCCGGACAATCTGGATGTCTCGGCGCTATTGGACGAAGACAAGGCCGCCAAGCTGCACCTGATCGGCGCTCCATTTCAAATCAAGGTCTGGGAAGCACTTTTGCGGGTGCCTTCCGGCCAAATCACCACCTATAGCGAAATTGCACAATCCATCGGGCATCCCAAGGCGGTTCGCGCGGTCGGAACCGCTGTCGGGCGCAACCCGATCAGCTGGTTGATACCTTGCCACCGCGCTTTGCGTAAATCGGGGGGATTGGGTGGGTACCATTGGGGGCTTCCAGTGAAAAGAGCATTGCTTGCATGGGAATCCGCGCGTTTAGAGGCGCAGGAATAGGCGTGAATTCCAGTGCGCAAGAACATGCCATTTTACGATTATTTTCAATAATCCCTTGTAAATCATGCTCTACGTGCCTTTATTATTTACAAAATAATAAAAAAACATGAGGCAGCAATGAGACAAATCAGCAAGACCATTGGTCTGGGCATATTATCCACATTTATTCTTTCGGCTTGTGCTGAAATTGAAAATAGCCCGCAGAAAAACACCGTGCAGGGCGCCGGTATAGGTGCCGCAATAGGTGCCGCTGCCGGGATGATTTTAGGCAATGACACAAAAGATGTCATCCTTGGCACGGCGGCGGGCGCTATAATCGGCGGTGCAATTGGAAACCGGCTGGACGTACAAGAGGCCGCATTGCGCGAAAGCCTTTCGTCGAAAGGCACCACTATCCGCAACACTGGGTCTGAGCTGATTGTGACCTTGCCAGAGGGGATCACTTTCGACGTCGACAGCACATATGTGCGCGAAAGCTTCCGTCCGGAAATTGCTAAAATTGCAAATAATCTGCAAGAGTTTTCAGACACCACCGTTGACGTGGTTGGACACACAGACAGTTCCGGCAGGGCCGAATACAATCAGGCGCTATCGGCTGATCGTGCAAGGTCAGTCACCGGCATCCTGACTGGCAAAGGTGTCAGTAGCGGGCGCATTATCACTTACGGGCGGGGCGAAACCGCGCCGGTTGCATCCAATGATAATGAACATGGCAAAGCACAAAACCGTCGCGTTGAAATCGTTATTCGCCCGTCAGCATAAGATGACGACTTAATTTACAGTTCAAAGAATGCCCACCTTATGGGCCGCACCCTTCCTCCCTGGTTGCGGCCCTTTCTTTTGCCTGATACAAATGTGTACTGGCAATATAATCCAGCCAGCGTAATTTGGGGACAACATGCCGTTTCAGAAGATAAACCAGGAACGCGTGGCCGATACGGTCATGCATCAGATTGAAAAACTGATCTTACGCGGCATCCTGCGACCGGGTGAACGCCTGCCATCCGAACGGGATTTATCTGATAAAATGGGGGTATCGCGCCCTTCCCTGCGCGAAGCGATTGCCGATCTTGAAACACGTGGCCTGCTGGCAACCCGCAAGGGTTCGGGCATCTATGTGGCAGACGTTCTGGGCAGTGCCTTTTCCGAACCTCTGATCCAGTTGTTTGCAAGCCACGATGAAGCCCTGTTCGACTACATATCGTTTCGGCGCGATCTGGAAGGTATGGCAGCCGAACGCGCGGCGCGTCTGGCCTCGGATACCGACCTGAAAGTCATCACGACAATTTTCAAAAAAATGGAATGCGCCCATAAAAAACGCAATCCGGCGGAAGAGTCTGCGCTGGATGCAGAGTTTCATATGGCGATTATTGATGCGTCCCACAACGTATTCATGTTGCATATGATGCGCGCCATGTTTGAAATGCTGCGTGCCGGTGTGTTCTACAATCGGCAGGTTATGTTCAAGGTGCGCACCACCCGCGAAGCCTTGCTGGACCAGCACCGTGTTATCCACGACGCACTGCTTAGCCGCAATCCGGAAGCGGCGCGAAAAGCGGTGGAAAGCCACTTGGGTTATGTCGAGAAATCCATGCTTGAAAACCGGAAAGCCGAGCATAATGAAATCATCGCCAAGCAACGCTTTCAGCATGAACAAAGCAGATAAAGCTTAGGGCCAAGGCTTACGATAATCCTGCACCTTTGACACAGGCCTATTCAGCGTTCACCATGCCCGTGTAACAAGTTCAAAGGATTCGCGCATGTTCAAGCACCTGATTTCCACCGCCTGCTTTGCCGCCATAACGCTGGCATCAGCGACGTTATCCGCATCGGCACAAGATATACCGGATAGAAACGTCAAGCATTCAGGCCCCGGCCATGCGGCAACACATTACACTTATACCGAGGGCAGCAACTATGTATCGCCCTATGTGAACAACACCGGTGAATGGTCGTTCGGAAAGAACCCCGATAGCCAGTGTTACCACGGGAATTACGGCTATAATGGCCAGACATCAAGCTATGACCATGCATCATGCGTCGTGGTTTACGATGCCCAGACATACACCCGTTTGCTACGCGGAAGCAGCTCTATGGGTGGTACGCAATATTACGGGCAGTAGATCATTAGTTACGGCGCGGATTTTCACATAATACCTTGGCATCATAAAAAACCCCGCAGCGCTTGCTACGGGGTTTAATTTATTCTTAGGTATTTATGACTTAATGCAGTTTTGCACCAACATCCTTGATCGCCGCGTCGACAAGACTGCCGGCATCTTTTGTGGACATGTTTGCAGCAATCACTTCGCCAGCCACGACTGTGGCGACGGAAATCGCTGTGTCGCGAACCTCTTTTATAGCCGCAGACTCGGCAGATGCGATTTGATCTTCGGCCGCTTGCAGGCGACGCTTGATCGCATCTTTCAAATCGGCTTTGGCTTGTTTCGCAGCAAGTTTAGCTTCTTCTTTTGCAGTCTCAACGATTTTACCCGCTTGTTCATGCACTTCTTTTTGCTTGCGTTCATAAGACGCCATAATCGCCTGGGCCTCATCACGCAATGCGCGGGCTTCGTCGATTTCCGACTTAATACCGTCTGCACGTTTATCCAGAATGCCGGCTACAAGACCCGGAACTTTCAGATAAAGCAAAACTCCGACAAACAAAACAAACGCGACCGTAACCACGAAAGTTGTGTTGTTCAGACTGAAGAACGGGCCGCTTGAAGCAAATGCCGGAACGGCGGTTAAAGCCAGCATGATCGGGGTGGTCATTAGTTTCATCATTCTACCCTTTCAATCTTGCTGTGACGGCTGTTTTGATCGCTTTCGCGTCACTGGCCGCAGGCATTACCGACTGGATAATCGCAGCCGCTGTGTCTGTTGCCACAACTTTCACCGCTTTCACCGCATTGTCGCGAATTTCCTTGATCTTGACTTCGCCTTCAGCAGCTTTTGCGGCAATTTCCGCATCCGCCTTAGCGATCGCTTTATCCAGATCCTTTTGGATAACAGCCTTGGTTGCGACAACAATGTTCGATGCCTCAACCCGTGCATCCGCAAGCGCTTTGTTGTAAGCTTCTTCAGCTTCAACCGCTTTTTGCTTCAGCTCTTCAGCTTTTTCCAAATCACGCTGTATCGTATCATGCCGATCTGCCAACACGCTTGCAATCCGTGGGATAACAATGCGGTTCAGAACGAAAAAGATCACGACAAGCGTCACCACCAACCAGAAAATCTGGTTTGGAAATGTTGCAAAGTCCAGCTGCGGCATGCCTACGGCATGTTCAGATGCAGCGCTTTGTGTTTCAGATGCCATTGCACCCTCCCAAAAACTTGTTTGAACCAAGGCGAAGGCCGATAGCCTTCGCCCGATAATCTAAAGGTCCGTAAAGTCTATTGGGCGTACATAAGCAGAAGAGCTACCAGGAATGAGAAAATTCCCAAAGCTTCTGCAAACGCAATACCGATAAACATTGTCGCTGTTTGACCAGCGGCTGCTGCCGGGTTGCGCAAAGCACCTGACAAGTAGTTACCTACAACGTGACCAACACCAACGGCTGCGCCGCCCATGCCTGTACATGCAAGACCAGCACCGATTAGGGCACCCATTTGTACTAGATCGCCTTCTACTGCCATTTGATTTCTCCTTTAGATATAATGACTATAATTTGTTACTCGAACTTTAGTGACCGCCAGGATGCAACGCATCGTTTAGGTACACACAAGTCAGAATTGCGAACACGTAAGCCTGAATACAGACCACGAGCATTTCCAGGCCGTAAACGGCCATGATAGCGACAATCGGGAAAACCGAGAACACGCCAAGTGCGCCGGCAAAGCCCGCGAAAACCTTGATCACCGCGTGGCCCGCCATCATGTTACCCGCAAGACGGATAGAGTGGCTGATCGGACGCACAAAGTAAGAGATTATTTCGATAAGCGCCAAGATAGGGCGCAGGATCAACGGTGCGGATGAAATCCAGAACAGACCCAGAAAGCCGATACCGTTCTTGTAAAAGCCGATCAGGGTTACGGTGATAAATACCGCCATCGCCATTACCGCTGTTACCGCAATATGGGATGTTGTGGTGAACGCACCGGGGATAAGGCCCAGAATGTTGGCGACCAGAATAAAGATGAATAGTGTGAAAATGTACGGGAAATACTTCAGGCCTTCTTTACCTGCGATATCTTCCAGCATCTTGTGGACGAAAAGATAAATGCTTTCGGCGATAGACTGGCTGCGCGAAGGCACAACCGCGCGTCCGCGCGTTCCCAGAACCAGCAATGCTATGATCGCAAGAACTGTGATACCCATCCACAAGGTCACATTGGTAATTGTAAACATTCCAACATCACCATGGCCGAACAGTGGCTTTACCACGAACTGGTCCATCGGGTGGATGTTAAAACCGTTACCTGCTGATTCTGCTTCTGCTGACACGTATCTTATCCTTACATTTCACGACTAATCGTCGTCATACATCTTATCTTTTCCGATGGGTGCCGCTTCTGCGCCCTTCGCCAAATTCTTTTCCTGGATCTCTTGCGCCGTGCGCATCATCGTGCGCACCCCTGCGGCAAAGCCCAGCATTGTGAATATCAGCATGAACCAGGGGCGGGTGTCCGCCATGTAGTCTATGCCATATCCAATTCCGAAACCCAGTAGCAATCCAACCACCAGCTCCGTGACCATCTGCCAGCCCACGCGGGCTGCTGTGTAATGGCTTTCCTCGGCAACTTCAGGCTGCTTCGCCTGCTTTACCGCATCAAGTTTCTTACCCAGCGCATCAAGTCGTTTTGGATCAGGGCCTTCAGACATTATGAGAGCCTCCTTCACCAGATACTTAACACACTTGGACAGTCGCGGGGAAAATAGGATTGAATGGGCAAAGAGTCAACGTGGATTGTCCTAGATAGGACATGACGTAAATTATTGTTTTTAATAGATTTTTTATAAATGCAAAGCCAAGCAACGGGCAATTTACCCCGTAATTCGAAATTCCAGAGACTTTCGCTTATTCAACCATTTGGTTGAAAGTAACTGTAGGGTGGCGGGTTTCACGCCGCATTGCGGCACTCAAGTAAAAATACCGGCACATAAACTGCCCCGGTATAATGGTGTATAAAAATTGCGAACAACGAGCCCGCAGGCCCGTTAGCTGTTTAACCGTGCTTCTTTGAAACGTACCAAACGACGTTGGCCTTCGTCCCACAGGTGCAGGTTTGCACATTTAAAGCTTTCCAGAAACGTCAGGCGTTTCATTTCGCCCAGAACGGGATAGTCACGGATCACTTCAGGAAGCCGGTAAAACGGGATGCGGCTATACAGGTGGTGTACGTGGTGAATGCCGATATTGCCCGAAATCCATTGCAGGGGTTTCGGCAGTACATAATGCGAAGAGCCGTGAAGTGCGGCATCATGCATGTCCCAGTCCTCGGGTTGGTCCCAATGGGTTTCTTCAAACTGGTGCTGCACATAAAACAGCCACATGCCAGAGGCGGCAGCGGTAAAGCTGGTGATGCCGAAAACCGCAAAGAACTGCCAGAACCCGATCATATAGATTAGAACAGCATAGGTGACCAACATCATTGCAGTGGTTCCCATAGTGGAAACCCAGTATTTGATCCCCGCCTTCATCATACCCACAGGCAGACGTTGCTGGATGCCGAAGATATAAACCGGGCCGACAACAAATATTGTGACCGGGCTGCGGTAAAGCCGATACATAAAACGGCCCCATTTCGTATCAGCCCGATATTCGGCAACAGTCATCGTATAGATGTCACCAATGCCGCGTTTATCCAGATTACCGGACGCTGAATGGTGAATGGAATGAGTGCGGCGCCATAATGCGTAAGGCGTCAAGGTCAACACACCCAGAACGCGCCCGACCCAGTCGTTTGCCGTGCGTGATGAAAATAGCGAGCCATGCCCGCAGTCATGTTGCAACGTGAACAGGCGCACCAAAAAGCCGCCGCCCATAACGCCCAACAAGCCTGTCAGGAAATAGCTGAACGAAATAGAGGCCCATGCAAGCGCCCAACAGCCCAAAAACCCGAGCATCGTAATGCCAAGTTCAAACACACTGCGCCAGTTGTTTGGCTGACGGTATTTCGCAAGTATGCGCAACCAGTCTTTCGTAGGGGTATCGTGCGCATTCAAGGCGTGCGCGCCTGATTTATCATTCATAGATTTAGACCTTGGGCTGCTCGTTTGTTTTAACTTAGCGTAAACTAGCTGATAAATCGTTTCCCTAAAAGCGATTTTCGGCTTAAGGCCCTATTCTGTCGCAGTCTTGACGCAGCGGTCTATTGCATCCAGCCCCTTTTGCTTTTCCGCGTCCGAAATAAACGAGGCGACATACGAGTTCTTGGCAAGCTGTATAATATCATGCGCATCCAGCCCGACAGCCTTGGCCACCTGTTTGTAATTATCGTTAATATAGCCGCCAAAATAGCTGGGATCATCGGAATTGATCGTGGTTAACAGCCCCGCTTGCAATGCTTTCTTAACCGGATGCTGGTCCAGCTGTTCGATACCGCGCAGACGCAGATTTGACAGCGGGCACATGGTCATCGGGGTTTGGTCGCGCACCATGCGTGCGATCAGCGCAGGATCTTCAAAGGCACGGTTACCGTGGTCGACGCGCTGCACCTTAAGGTCATCAAGGGTAGTTTCTATATAAGCCGCCGGCCCCTCTTCGCCCGCGTGCGCTACGGGGATGAAGCCCTGTTTGCGGGCCTCGGCAAACACCCGGCTGAATTTCTCAGGCGGATTGCCCGCTTCCGCGCTGTCCAGCCCGACGCCAAAGATATGGTCTTTGTGTTTACAGGCGCAATCCAGCGCTTCAAACGCGGCCTCTTCGGGCAGGTGACGCAGAAAACACATGATCAGTTTTGATGATATGCCCATTTCCTTATGTGCGGTTTCAAGTGCGGATGTGATCCCGCCCAGCACGGTTTCAAATGAAACACCGCGTTCCATATGCGCCTGCGGGTCAAAGAATATTTCCACATGGCGCACCCCGTCCCCGTGTACTTTT
>DAOUQS010000194.1 GCA_030625465.1 Amylibacter sp.
AAAGCCGCCCTTGCGCTTGAGCTGGCAGGTTGCGATTGGCAGCCGATCTTTGTAGATTTCTTCAAAGGCGAAGCCCGCACCGACGCCTATAAGGCAATCAACGAAATGGGCGAAGTGCCTGTTTTAATCCACGGTGACGTAAAAATCAGCCAGTCAGGGGTTATTCAGGACTATATCACCGAACAAACCGGCAAGTTTGGCGGCACAACAGATGCCGAAAAACGTGAGGTCATGCGCTGGATATTATGGGACAATCACAAACTGTCATCGCAAGCTGGCATGTTGCGGTTTTTGATGAACTTCTTACCAGAAGACAAACGCCCCACAGCGGTTTTTCCCTTCATCGAGGGCCGCTTAAAAGCCGCCTATACGGTACTGAACAACCACCTTGAAAGCCGCGAGTGGATAGCCGCAGACCATCCGACAATGGCGGATTTTTCCTGTTGTGGCTACCTGTATTACCCGGAACCTTTCGGTTTTAATCGCGCGGATTGGCCACATATCGACGCTTGGCTGGACCGTATTGCAGCCCTTGAGGGCTGGAAACATCCTTACGACATCATGCAGCGCGGATTTAACCCCGAATAGCCTCAATCATCTGGGTCACATGATCGGGTGACGCATCAGGCGTAATCCCGTGGCCCAGATTGAAAATATGCGGGCCGTTCTTGAACGCCTCAACCACGCGTTTGGTTTCAGAAACCAGCTTGTCGCCACCTGTGACCAATAACGACTGATCCAGATTGCCTTGCACACACATCTTGGGTTGCAGATTTTCTGCGGCCCAAGTTGAACTGACGGCGGTATCCACCGCCACACAAGACACGTCCACCTGATCGACATAATCAATGTATTTCTCACCTGCCCCACGCGGGAAGCCGATGATTTTCACGTCAGGGAATTGCGCTTTCAGGGCGGTAACAATTTCAATATGCGGCGCAATGCAGTAACGGTCAAACGCGCCAGCGGTTAGGGACCCTGCCCAGCTGTCAAAGATTTTGACCACTTCGGCACCGGCTTTAATCTGTTCGACCAGATAAAGGATTGTCGCCTTGGTAATACGGTCCATCAGCGCATCAAACACCGCTTGATTTTCACGCATCAAAGCATGCGCAGGTGCCTGATCAGGCGTGCCGCGCCCTGCAATCATATAGGTGGCGACCGTCCACGGTGCCCCGGCAAAACCGATCAGCGTTGTCTCGGATGGCAAAGCACCTGACAGATTACGCAAGGTTTGATAGATCGGTGCCAGCGTTTCGTGAATGTCATCCGCAGGGCCCAGCTTGCCCAGATCATCGGCTGAAGTGATGGTCGACAAGCGTGGGCCTTCGCCGGTGACAAACCATAAATCAGCCCCCAAAGCTTGCGGCACCAACAGGATGTCGGCGAACATAATCGCCGCGTCAAAACCGTAACGGCGAATGGGTTGCAGGGTCACTTCTGTGGCCAGATCCGAATTGTAACACAATGACAAAAAGTCACCCGCTTCAGCCCGCGTCGCCTTATACTCGGGCAAATACCGCCCGGCTTGGCGCATCATCCATACGGGTGGCGTTTCTAAAGTCTCGCCGTTTAAGGCGCGCAAAATGGTTTTGGTGCTTTGTGTCACAGTATCAATCCTATAATTCACCCTCGCATTACCAAGATTCGGATGATAAGTGGAGATGAAAACAACGCTATCAGGTAAATAAAAACGATGACCCATCCCATCTTCAAAATCGGCACCCGTGGTTCACCCTTGGCCTTGGCGCAAGCCGTTGAAACCCGTGACCGTTTGATGGCCGCACATAATCTACCCGAAGACCGCTTTGAAGTGGTCGTGATCAAAACCACAGGCGACCGTATTCAGGACCGCCCCTTGGGTGAGATCGGCGGTAAGGGCTTGTTTACCAAAGAAATAGAGGATGCTTTGCTGGATCGCAGCATTGACCTGGCAGTGCATTCGATGAAGGATATGCCGGTGGCACAGCCCGATGGTTTGGTGCTGGATTGTTACCTGCCGCGCGAAGATGTGCGTGACGCGTTTGTGTCGCTGAAATACAAATCTATCGCCGATCTGCCCAAGGGCGCGAAGCTGGGTTCAAGCAGCCTGCGCCGTCGCGCACAAATCCTGCATATGCGCCCTGACATCGAAGTGGTGGAATTTCGCGGCAACGTACAAACCCGCCTGCGTAAACTGGACGAAGGCGTGGCCGATGCCACTTTTCTGGCGCTTGCCGGGCTGAACCGTCTGGGCAACACCCATATTGCCCAATCAGCGATTGATACCGATGAAATGCTGCCCGCCGTGGCCCAAGGGGCCATTGGCATTGAATGGCATCAGGACAACACCCTGATCCGCGATATGCTGGCCGCAATTGCAGACACAGATACCGCCACAAGACTGGCCGCTGAACGCGCATTTCTGGAAGCTTTGGATGGATCATGCCAGACCCCGATTGCAGGCTTGGCCACGCTGGACGGTGATAATCTGACACTACAAGGCCAAATCCTGCGCACCGATGGCACAGATCAGGTCAGCGGTGTGATTAGTGGTGCTGCATCAGACGGCCCTGCCCTTGGGCGTAAGCTAGCCGCAGAGCTGTTGGAAAAATCCGGTGGGGATTTCTTTTAATTCGACGCTGTTTTATGCGCATTCGGGAAGAACAACTGTTGTCCCTGCACTTTGAATTCGGCGATCAATTGTTGACCATGCGAGCTTAGAAGCCATGCGATGAACGCATTCGAGCCCGTCTTGTTCACATGCGGGTGTTTATCGGGGTTCACCGCGATCACACCGTATTGATTGAATAGCTCGCTCTGCCCACTTAGCAGAATGCGGTGATCTTCTTTGGCGTTAAACGCAATCCATGTGGCACGGTCAGTTAGCGTATAGCCGTTCATTTCAACCGCCATACGGATCGTCGCCCCCATACCCGAACCGGTCTCAACGTACCATTGCCCCGCAGGTTCCAGATTTGCAGCCTTCCAAAGGCGCAGCTCTTTTTTGTGGGTACCACTGTCGTCCCCGCGCGAAATAAACCGCTGTCCGGTATCTTGTAGTGCCGACAATGCGGCGTCCACGGTTTGCGCCTTGCCGACCTTTGCCGGATCATCCCTGGGGCCGATCAGCACAAAGTCGTTATACATCACATCATAACGCTGCACCCCGAAGCCCTGCTCTACAAAATCCAGCTCGGACTGCATGGCGTGAACCAGCAGCACATCGGCATCACCGTTCATTGCATTCTTGATCGCTTGGCCCGTACCAACGGCAACAACTGCAACCTGCATCCCGGTTTTTTCTTCAAACTTCGGGATCAGATAGTCATACAAACCAGAGTTCTGGGTCGAGGTCGTCGACTGGACCAAAATGCGTTGCTCGCCTGCATATCCAATCGACCCTATCAACAATGACGCAATCGCACCAAACGCTAGAATACTTCTTCTTTTCATATACTTGTGTTCCAGGTTGTTTACAGGTCTGTGTTTATTCAGCCGGGGTGGCGTTTTGTTTCTGTTTTTCTTCTTCCAGCCACAGCCCGTGATGCTCTTTGGCCCACTGTTCTTCCACTTCACCGGACTTCATTGCGTCAATGGCACCCTCCATACCGAAGGAGCCGATATAGATATGTGCGAAGATGACGGCGATGAAACCAAAGGCGATAGTGGCGTGCCAGACCTGTGCAAGTTGCATTTCTTCGTATGGACCCGGTGCTGTTGCCAGTTCACCCAAACCCAAAGCACCTGAAATACCAAAGCTGTTCAGCATTTCATATAATGGCGCAAATAATGTGATCTGGAACGGAAACAGTAGCGAAAGGCCAGTGACCGAGATCAAGGCACCAAACAAAACCACAATCCAAAAGATCATCTTCTGGCCGGCATTAAACTTGGTTGATGGTGGGTGAACACCTTCAGTGAACAACCCGCCACCTTGTGCAATCCATTTCAGATCGTGTTTCTTGGGAATATTGTCGACAACCCACATCACGAAGACCAGAACAAGACCGACCATAAAGGCCCAGCTTGTCCAGTTGTGTACGAATATCCCGACATTGGCGATAGCGGCATATGCGTTTTTGCCGATCAGCGGGATCAACCCGAAACGGCCAAACAGGGATACCAGACCAGTTAGGGCCAGGATCATAAATGACCCTGCCATCAGCCAGTGACCGAAACGTTCTATCAGC
>DAOUQS010000376.1 GCA_030625465.1 Amylibacter sp.
TCGTCATCACCCAGATGATTTAATGTGGTCACTTCCACCTGTGGCAGCACGGCATTCCAGAAAAAGGTGAACAACAACATCACCAGCGCCAACCACCAGAAGCTGTAACCGAAAAATACACCGAGGTAGAAAATGACTGACAATAGCGCTGCCAGCCGGACTAGTCGCATACTGGAGTGGCTATGATCAGCCAACCAGGCCCAGATATTTGGCGCAATCATCTTGGTGGCCATGATGATGGCCATTAAATTACCAATTTCAGATAGCGAAAAACCCAGTGATGCCAGATACGGCGACCAGTACGGCAGCAACACACCCAGTGTTGCGAAATAGACAAAATAAAAAGATGACAAGCGCCAGTAAGGCATGGGCTGAGTGCTTGCTGTTAAGCTTGCTCCGCAATTGTGTCTGCGTTCTGGCCTCGATGGCGTAACATGTGATCAATCAGAGTAATTGCCAACATCGCCTCAACGATCGGTGTAGCGCGGATACCAACGCAGGGATCATGTCGACCGGTGGTAATTACTTCCGCAGATTCACCCTCTTTATTGATGGTTTGACCGGGAAGGCGTAATGATGATGTCGGTTTGAAAGCAACACTGGCCAGAATATCCTGTCCGCTTGATATGCCACCGAGGATGCCCCCAGCATTATTTGACAAAAAACCTTCCGGTTTGATCAAATCACGGTGTTCGGTTCCTTTCTGTTCAATACTGGCAAAGCCGGCACCTATCTCAACACCTTTGGCTGCATTGATGCACATCAGTGCATGTGCGATATCAGCATCAAGACGATCAAATACGGGCTCGCCCAGACCAACTGGGACACCACTGGCAACAACATTTATCCGTGCACCAACAGAGTTACCTTCCTTGCGTAAGGCATCCATGTACGATTCAAGTTCGGCGACTTTACCTGCATCCGGACAGAAGAAAGGATTTTTCTCGACAGCATCCCAGTCCAGTTTATCAATCTTAATTGGCCCCAGCTGAGCCAGGTATCCACGTATGCTGATCCCGTACCTGAGTTTGAGATATTTCTTAGCGACTGCGCCTGCCGCCACGCGCATGGCAGTTTCACGAGCAGATGAACGGCCGCCGCCACGATAATCGCGAAATCCATACTTCTTTTCATAAGTCAGATCCGCATGTCCTGGACGAAACAGTTCCTTGATATCGGAATAGTCCTTAGAGCGCTGGTCGGTATTGCGGATCAGCAGTCCAATCGGTGTGCCGGTAGTTTTGCCTTCGAATACGCCCGAAAGTATTTCCACCTCATCCGACTCACGACGCTGGGTAGTATGCCGAGAGGTGCCGGGTTTTCGGCGGTCCAGATCCGGCTGGATATCGGCTTCGCTTAATTCAAATCCTGGAGGGCAGCCATCAACGATGCAGCCTATGGCTGCACCATGGCTTTCACCAAAACTGGTGACGGTGAAAAGCTTGCCAATTGTGTTGCCGGACATATTAATTCCTTATTATCAGTGTTCGCCTATCGAATAAAACTTCAGGACAACTCTAAAATATTCAAATATTTCGTCATTGCGAGGAGCGTAGTGACGCGGCAATCTCTATACTATTAATTATCTTGCATGAGATTGCCGCGCTTCGCTCGCAATGACGCAATGATAAAGAAACTATCAGGTTTTAGGCAATGTTACTCCAGTCTGACCCTGATATTTCCCGCCACGGTCCTTATA